>JAFGIH010000291.1 GCA_016929985.1 Thermoleophilia bacterium
AGAGACCGCCTGCGCGGAGGGCTGGATCACCGGCTTCTCCAACGGCCGCTTCAAGGCCTACTCCACGCTCACCCGCCAGCAGATGGCCATCATCATGGTGCGGGCCATGGGCTGGGAGCAGACCGCCCTCGAACTGTCGGACGAACAGGTCGCCGAGGCGCTCGACAAATTCACCGATAAGGCCAAGATCACGGCCGTTGCGCGGCCCTACGTGGCCGTCGCCGCCTCGGAGGGGCTGTTCGGGGGAGATGCCGAGGGTCGGCTCAAGCCCCAAGACGGCATCACCCGAGCCCAGTTCTGCCTGGTGGTGTACCGAGCCGAGCAGAACACCGGCGGGTGGGTGCAGGCGGTCCGCTGCTCGAGCGAGCACGAAGACAGGACCCGGGTGGTCATCGATCTCTCCCATGCGGCCGACAAGGTCTCGGTCTCGGCGTCTCCCGACGGCGTGCTCACCGTGGACTTCAGCGGCGGGATCGTCTGGGAGACCATATCGCAAGCTATAGAAGGCTCGCCCGAGGTCACGTCCATCGACATCAGCCAATTCGCCTACGACACCCGCACCGCGCGTGCCACGCTCCGTCTGGGGCGCTATCAGACCATCAAGGTGATGTCGCTGCAGCCCTCCGGGGACAAAGGGCACCGTATAGTCGTCGACGTCTATCGGCGGCTCTCGGGCCCTGCCGACACGGGTCCGCCACTCATCTGCGTCGACCCCGGCCATGGTGGCAGTGACTCGGGAGCAGTGGGAGTCTCCGGGGCCAACGAGAAGGATGTGAACCTCGCCATCTCGTTACTCCTGGCCGACCGGCTGCGCGAGGCGGGGCTCCGCGTGATGATGACCCGCGAGGACGATACCTACCCCGATCTCCACGATCGGGCCACGATGGCCAACGAGGCGGGAGCCAGTCTCTTCGTGAGCATCCACAATAACGCGTCGGGCGATTCGGGTTCCCGCGGCACCGAGACCTTCTACTGGGGCAACGACGCGCAGGTGTCCCCCGACGGGCGGTTGCTCGCGCAGATCATCCAACGGAACCTCGTCGAGGCCCTCGGCTCTCTCGATCGCGGGGCAAGGACGCACTGGTTCGATCTGGTGGTGTTGGCCGAGACTGAGATGACGGCGGCTCTGGTGGAGGTGGGCTTCATGAGCAACGCTGTCGAAGAGGCGAAACTGCTTACCCTCGAGTACCAGGCGGCCGCCGCGCAGGCCATCGCGGACGGCATCCTCGAATACCTCGGCTGGTCAACGCAGGTATACTCCTCTGAGTCATGATGAATGATCGCGTCGTCTCCCGGCGCGGCCACGCTTTCCGGGTGAGCCACCGCTCACCTGAGACAGCGAACCGCCGCCGACTGAGTCTCCCGTGGGTCGTCGGGCTATCCGTCCTTGCTCTTGCCGCCCTGGTGATGGGCACGTGGGCCTTCGCCCCGACAGCCCGGGCCGCGAGCAGTTTCACGTTCGCGGGCCAAGGCAACGGTCACGGCGTGGGTCTCAGCCAGTGGGGCGCGTGGCAGGCCGCCCGTGAGGGCAACACCTATAAGCAGATCCTCGCCTTCTACTATCCGAATACCACGCTGCAGCAGGTGACCGACGCCTACAAAGACCCGGCCGACCAGGTGCTGAAGGTCCGCATCTCCAGCAAACCCTGGACCAGTAACACCACCAGCTACTCGCAGGTCGACATGAAGCCCACGGTGTCGGCCGCCACCCTGAACGGCGAAGCGGTTCCGGTGGGCGCCCTGGTGAGAGTGGAGCGGAGCGGCGGCCAGGTGAAGGTGACGGTCGACGGCGTGAGCCAGGGCGTCTTCAACTACGTCGACCTGAAACCGGGAAGCGGGGGGGCGTCCGAAGGACGCATCAACATCCAGCTCACCACCAGCGGCGGCTCGGCCATCGACTACCGGGAGTACTGGGGCATACTGCGGGTCCAGCCCGGCGACGCCGCTGGCGAGCTCTGGGTCTACAACTTTGTCGACCTGGAGAAGTACGTGCGCAGCATCGCCGAGGTGGAATACGACTGGGCCACCACGGGCGGCGCCTACTCCGCGTACGAGGCCGTGAAGGCCCAGGCGGTGGCCGCCCGTACCTACGCCGTGGCCAAGGACGGCAACACCCTGGCTGACAACTGGGCCGACCAGTGCTATCGCGGCTACAGCTTCGAGGCGAAGTACCCCGGCATCGCGAAGGCGGCTACCGACACGGCCGGAGAGATCCTCACCTACGGCGGCACGGCCATCACCGCCTTCTTCTCGGGCCACTCGGGTGGCTACACCACTGCTTCGGCGTGGACAGGCAAGAACGCTCTGCCCTACATCGTCGCCCAGCCTGATCCGTGGAGCCTGCGGGCCCCGCCCGACGACCCCGGTTGGACGTGGAGCTACACCATCGCGGCCGACAAGCTCTCCGGTAAGGTCAACGGAGTGCTCAAGGACGCGTCCGGCAAGACCGTGAGCGTTGGCGAGATCAGCGAGGTCGCTATCGTGGCTCGCGAGACCGTCGACGCAGCCAGCCGGGCCAAGACCCTGCGTCTCACCGGCAGTAAGGGCACCGCCGACGTGTCGGTGTCGTCGTTCAGGTCGCTGCTGGGCACGTCCAATATCCTCACCACGCTCATCTTGACCGTCAATGGCGACGTGGGCGTCGGGAACCTCACTACGAACGCCGATACCGGCAGCCCCGGCGGCACCGTGAACACCGAGTTCGGCGACTCGGACACCGGCACTCCCGGCAGCCCTGATGGCGGCCTGCTCATGCCGGGCGAGTTCTACGATGTGGGGCTCGAGCACCCCTATCATGACGAGATCTCCCGGGTGATCACCGCGGAGCTCATGAGCGGCTATGAGGACGGCCTGTTCAAGCCGGAGGGCGCGGTGAGCCGCGCGCAGTTCGCCAAGATCGCGGTGTGTCTGTACAACATCACGCACCCGGTCGCGCCGATCCTCGTGCCGAACGTCACAACCAAGCCGTTCGACGACGTGCCCATCAGCTCGAAGACTACCGGCGACGCCTCCGACTGGATCGCCGCTGCGAAAGGGGCTGGGTTGGTCTCGGGGGTGACGTCAACGACCTTCTTCCCCTACACGGAGATCCAGCGCGACCAGATGGCTACTATGATGTGTCGCGCCCTGAGCTGGGATGACGAGGCCGCCGCGCTATCGGCCGGCGCCCCAGGCTTCTCGGATGTACCTCGCGTCAGTCCGCACTGGGCGCCCGCGGCCTACCTGCTGTCGAAGATGGTCCTTCTGGGCTACGGTGAGTCTGACCAGGGATCCGGGACCGTGCTCGGGGCGGATGAAGCCATCAAACGCATGCACGTCGCTGTTATCCTCTGCCGGGTGCTCGACCTCGAGTAGGGCCCCGCAGAGACGCCAAGGCCCCGACCCGGCAGACAGCTCGTCATGTCCACCGTGTCGGAGCCCCGGCCCGCTATGAGGGAGGCAAGACAACACGGAGAGGGAGGACCGGTCGTCTTGGGGGGAACCAATTCCCGTTGTGAGCCTGTCACGACTATAGCCGCCGAGGCATAAGGCGATCGTAAGGCTCGTTCGGGCCCAATCTGCGCCACTTGGAGAGTGCCATGAGAGATCACGTATGGTGACCGTGAAGCCTACCGAGCCGGCGACTGTCAGCCGACCCCGCGTGAGAGCGAGGAGGGCTCTCCTCTGGATGGCAGCCACCGTGCTGATAGGTTGCGCTGTAGCGGTGGCGGCACCCATCGAGGCGCAGGCCGGTCCCGAGGTCGGGCGGACTGAGGTCTTCTGGGCTCTCGACTGGAAGACAGGCGAGTACTCACAGATCGCGGCCACGGCCGGGTACGTCGGCGAGCACGCCGCGGTCTACGTACAAACCGGCGCCGGCGTCTCCGACTTTCTCGTGAGCGACCTCGGGACCACCTTTGACACGGTCGTGTATCCCACGCTCACCCAGGCTTACGGATCCGAGCCGAATACGGGTATCGACGGCGATCCGCGCGTGGTCATACTCATCTACGACTTCAACGATCCGCGCAACGACATCGACGGGTCGTTCAACCCGCGTGACATCGATCCCGACGGAGCCTGGAACTCCAATCAACGGGAGATGCTGTATCTGAACTCCAAGACGCTGCAGGAGGAGCCCCACATCGGCCCGGCCTTGGCCGCTCACGAGTTCACCCACCTCATCGTCTACTATCGCGACGTCATGCTCGACCCATCGCCCTACGCCTCAGGTGAATCCACCTGGTTGACCGAGGGTTTCACGACATACGGCGAGTATCTCGTGGGTCGCGACAATCGCGTCGCAAGTCAGCTCCTCGCCTTCACCCGCGCTCCGAACTCCAGTCTCACGCACTGGCAAGGGCTGCGGGCCAACTATGGGGCTTCGTACTCGTTCATGCGCTATCTGGCCGAACGCCAGGGCCAGGACTTCATCCGGGCTCTGGTGGAGCAGCCCTCCGATGGCGTGGCGGGCATCGACGCCACGTTGGCTTCTATGGGCTCCACAGACACGTTCACTTCGCTCTTTGACGATTGGGTCCTGGCAGGCCTGCTCGACTCGCGGGTTCCGCAATTGCCGCCCTACCTATTCGAGGGGCTGTCGGTCTCGGTCGAGCCGGCCGCCCTCAGCGGCAAAATGCCCATTCAAGGTAGCGCCCAGGTCGTCGACTATGGGGCTGTCTACCTGGACTTTCCCCCTGTCGCGCCCTCGAAGACCTTCCAGGTGGTCGTTGACGGCGACCCAGGGGCTCCGCTCCAGGCCGCCCTGGTCTCCTGGGATTCGAACGGCTCCCAGGCCCCGCTTGTGCAGCGCTTCAATCTGGCCAACGCCGCAGTCGGCGGTACCGTCACGAGCCCCGCGGGCTACGACCGGCACACGCTGGCCGTGTGGGCGCGCGGGGTGGTGGGATCGACCGCCTCGCACCGCTTTCTCTACAGCGGCATGCTCGACCCTCCGGCCGGCACCCAGTTCCTGGACATGGCCGGCGACGATCCCTTCTATCCCTTCGTGGCCCAACTCCTTTCCCGCCGGGTGATCAGCGGCAAGGAGATCCCCAGCGGCTCGGGGCTGTGGTTCTTCATGGGCCGGGAAAATGTGCTTCGAGCTCAGTTCGCCAAGATGATCATGCAGGCGACGGGGTTCCACACCGGGGATGTGGACAACGTCGGGAATCCGACGTTCTCCGACGTGCCCTCGGTCTTCGACGCAAACGGGTATCCCTATGACTTCATCGAGGAGGCCGCCGCGCTCGGCATCGTGAGCGGCTTCAATGATGGTACGTTCCATCCCTACAGCCCCATCACGCGCGCCCAGTTGGTCCTGATGATCACGCGGGGCGCCGAGGCGAGGGGTAAGCCTCTGCCCGAGTACACCGGCAGTAGCAAGGTCTTCACCGACGTTCCCCTTTCACACCCCTACTATCAGGAGATCATGACCGCCTACACCGCGGGCATCCTCAGCGGAAGCCCCGGCTCAGGCGGCCGTCTCTACTTTCATCCGTATTCCTCGGCCAGCCGCAATCACGTGGCCAAGATGACCGCGAACCTGGTCGGGCATCTCGAGGCGCCGTAGAGGTTCGGATTCTTGTAGAACCCCGGCGCGGTCTATATCCTTCGCGCGTGGTATGTCCATATTCCGTCGCTCAAATGCCATCGACGCATCCTCGGGGGGGTCGCGATCGGATTCCACGGCTGTCCGGCATGCGCCGGCCTCCGACGGGTTGCTGCCCGACATCCAGGTATCGGAGCGCGAACGCAACCGCGAACGGCGGTTGGTGGAGGCGGCCTGCCGAGGTGAGGAATCCGCCATCGAAGCCCTCTACCGAACGCACTTCGACGCCATCTACCGCTATGTGTTCCTGCGTCTGGGTTCGCCCTCGGCGGCTGAGGACGTCACCAGCCAGGTCTTCTTGGGCATGCTCCGCGGCTTGGGACGCTACCGCGACGAGGGCACGCCCTTCCTGGCCTGGCTCTACGGCATGGCTCGCAAGCAGGTGGCGTTCTATCAGCGCACCCAGAGCCGCGCCCCTGGGGCGGTCGATCTCGAGGCGGCTGAAGAGCTCGTGGCTCAGAGCGGCGGCCCGGAGGCCACAGCCGAGCAACGCGAG
>JAFGIH010000292.1 GCA_016929985.1 Thermoleophilia bacterium
CCTAGGGGGCGCAGCCTGCGCCCTCCGCTCTCGACCGCGTTCGAGTACTCTCGACACTCGAGCGGAGAGCACAGGCTGCGCTGCCATATTCGGCTCGCGACAGCGTTTGAGTACTCTGGGACACTCGAGCGGAGAGCACAGGCTGCGCTGTCATGTATCTGTGGCGCGCAACGTGGCGTCTGAGGTCACCGTCGCCTCGCTCTCTGCTCTCGACCGCGCGTGAGTAGTGCGGGCGCCGTTCTGAGGGTTGCGTTCGTACGGTCGCGGGACTAGGCTTGTGGAGTGGCTTCCGTGTGTTACTCCGGGCCAGGCCGCGGTTCGAATCAGAGATCACTGGATGCGGAGGATGTAGTCCATTCGCATCTGGTGATTCCGGCGGACCCGCCGGATGAGAAGGATCCTGAAGGGAGGACTGATGTCCGGGTCCAAGGTCGCATTCCTTCGCACCGCTCTCGCCTTCTACACCCTTGTTCTGGCTGCCGGGCTGGTGCTTGTCTGGCCTGGAGCCGCCCAGGCCGGACGTGTGGTGGAACGAATCAGTGTGAGCAGCGCCGGTTCTCAGGCGAGCGGGTACAGCTACTCCCCTTCTAACACCCAGTTCGGGAGGTTCGTGGCCTTCACGTCTGAGGCCGCCAACCTAGTGGCGGGCGACACCAACGGCTACCACGACGCCTTTCTCCGCGACCGGCAGGCCGGCACCACCATACGAGTGAGCGTGGCCAGCGATGGGACCCAGGGAAACGGCGAGAGCGGGGGAGCTGTCTGCAGCTCAGACAATCACTACGTAGTATTCGGGTCGACCTCGACCAACCTCGTAGCCGGGGATACGAACGGTAGGGCCGACATCTTCATCCACGACCGATACACGGGGGCCACCGGTATCGTGAGCCTGACGGCTGGTGGAGCTCAGGGCAACCATGACTCCGGCATCGGTGGCATGTCCGTGAGCGCCGACGGCCGCTACGTAGCTTTCTGCTCCTTTGCCTCCAACCTCGTGACCGGCGATACCAACGGCCAGCCGGACGTCTTCGTCCGCGACCTCGTGGCCAACACCACCGAGCGGGTGAGTGTCGACAACGGCGGCAACCAGGTGGACTATGGGGGCGCCCATCCGTCCATAAGTAGCGATGGGCGATATGTCGCATTCGACTCTCCGTCTTCCGGCCTTTGGCTGGGGGATACCAACGGCAAGTGGGACGTCTTCGTGCGCGACCGGGTGGCCAATACCACCACCCGGGTGAGCATCAGCAGCACCGGGGTACAGGGTAACGACGACAGCGAGGAGCCCTCCATCAGCGGCACCGGCCGCTACGTGGCGTTCGAATCGGATGCGAGCAACCTCGTGGGCGGAGATACCAACGGCTGCAGTGATGTCTTCATCCATGATCGCACCACGGGCGTCACCGAGCGGGTGAGCATCGCCAACAGCGGGGCACAGGCGAACTCAGGGAGCTCGGGTGCTTCTGTGAACGACAACGGGTGGTATGTGGCGTTCGCGTCGGATGCGACCAACCTCGCCTCAGGGGGCGACCCGGGCGCGCCGTCCGACATCTTCATACGCGACCGCACTACTCGCACCACCTCGCGGGTGAGCGTGAACGGCGCCGGAGTCGCCTCCAACAACTCTTGTGGCAGCCCTTCCATCAGCGGAAGCGGCCGCTTTGTCGCCTACCAGTCGTATGCCGACAACCTGGTCGCCGGGGATACCAACAACGAGGGCGATGTCTTCTGTACCTCCGCCATCCCCACCTACAACTCGCTTCGGGGGGACCACCGCTACCACACGGCTCATCTCATCAGCCAGGCCATGTTCCCGCAGGCGCTGCCCCCGGGCTCCGCGGTGGTGCTCGCTCCGGGCGAGACCTATCAGGAGGCTCTCTGCGGAGCGCCTCTGGCCGCCGCGTGGGGAGGACCGGTGCTGCTCACTTACCACGATGCCTTGGACAACGGCACCAAAGCGGAATTGCAGCGACTGGCCCCGGACCGGGTGATCTGCATAGGCATGTCGGCTACGGTGAGATCCCAGGTCCAGGCGGCTCTGCCCGGTAAGACGGTGACCAACATCAGCGGGAGCAACGTCTACCAGATGAGCCGCTACGTAGCCAATGCCCTGGCCACGAAGGTGGGCGGCCTGAGTGGGGCCACGGCGATCGTCACCGTGGGCTACAATTTCCCGGACGCTATCGGGGTGGGCCCCTTGGCCTGCCACAACAAGTGGCCGGTGCTGCTCACCAACAACGTCTCCGGCGCCATGCATCCGGATGCGGCTGCCGTCTTCGGCGACTGGGGGATCACAAAGTGCCTCAAGGTGGGCACCTATGTGTCCGATCCCCCCGGAGTGACCGGGATAGGCAATCTCTCCGGGGTAGATCGCTATGAGACCAATCGCAATGTGGCGGTGTGGGCGAAGACCTACGGCGGTCTCATCTACACGCGCATCGGCCTGGCCACGGGAGACAAGTTTCCCGATGCGCTGGCGTCTGGGCCATATCTCGCGAAAGCCAAGGGGATCCTGTTTCTCACGCCGCTCAACGGCCCTCTGCCCGGCTTGATCGCCACCCAGATCAGCAACAACTCCGGGAGCGTGTGGCACGTGGGTCTCATCGCCATGATCGAGCCGGTGATCGGGCAGGTGAAGGCGCTCCTCCCGTAGGAAAGCACAGCCTGCACGGTCAGGTTCCGCTCTCGACCACGTTCGGGTACTCTCGACACTCGGGCGGAGAGCACAGGCTGCGTGCCGGACGACTGTTGCCTTTACGTAGGTCGTGGTACTACACTCAGGTTAGTCAGCGGCGCTCTTCGGGGCGTCGGCACCCGGCGGTCTCTGGTTGTCCCGTTTTGCGGAAGGAGGACGATCGTGAAGAGTCCGATCTTGGCGAGACTCGCGGGCCTGGTGATCCTTTCTGCGCTATCTCTTGTCCTATTGTGGCCGGGCGCTGCTCTGGCGGCTCACGTGACCGAGCGGGCCAGCGTGTCCAGCGCCGAACTGCAAGCGACGGGTGAAAGCTACTTCCCCTCCGTGAGCACCGACGGCCGCTACGTGGCTTTTGAATCCTGGGCGGGCGATCTCGTTGCCGGTGATACGAACGCATCGCCCGATATCTTCGTGCGCGACCGGGCGCTGGGGACCATCGAGCGCGTGAGCGTGAGCAGCGCTGAGGCCCAGGCGAACCACGGTAGCGGTTCCTGCTCCATCAGTGCCGACGGGCGCTACGTGGCTTTCCAATCCCACGCGAGCAACCTGGTCACGGGGGACAGCAACGGATGGTGCGACATCTTCGTGCGCGACCGAGTGTTGGGCACCACCGAGCGCGTGAGCGTCAGCAGCAGCGAAGGCCAGGCGAACAGCTACAGCACCATGTGCTCCATCAGTGCCGATGGCCGCTATGTGGCCTTTGAATCCAACGCGAGCAACCTGGTGACCGGGGACACCAACGGCTACAGCGATATCTTCGTCCGCGACCGAGTGTTGGGGACGACCGAGCGGGTGAGCGTCACCAGTGGAGGATCCCAGGGCAACAGCAACAGCACGAGTGCATCTATCAACGCCGACGGCCGCTACGTGGTCTTCGACTCCGATGCCACCAATCTGGTGGCCGGGGACCTGAACAGCCGGAGCGACATCTTCATCCGCGACCGGCTGGCCGGGATGACCGTGCGGGTGAGCTGGGACGCGGGCGGCACCGAGAGCGACGGCAGCAGCTTCGGGCCGAGAGTCAGTGCCAGTGGCCGCTATGTGGCCTTCCACTCCCATGCTACGGATCTCGTCCCCGGCGACACGAACGGCAAGCCCGACGTCTTCGTCTGCGATCTGATCACTTGGACGACTGAGAGGGTGAGCGTGAGCACAGCCGAGACGCAGGGCAACGACGAGAGCGATTACTGCTGTATCAGCGCGAACGGCCGCTACATCGCATTCGGTTCCGATGCCACCAATCTCGGCGCCGTCGACACCAACGGGGCGGCGGACATCTTCATCCACGACAGAGATACGGGGACCACAACTATGGCCAGTGTGTCCACCGGCTGGATCCAGGGGAATGCGGCAAGCGCCTATCCCGCCATCAGCGCCGACGGCCGCTGCGTTGTCTTCGCATCCTTCGCGACCAACCTCGTGGCCGGGGACACGAACGCGACCTGCGACGCATTCATCATCAGCAACCACATTCTCGTCGACTCGCCTCCTATTCTCTATACGTCGACACGCGGCATCCATCGCTACCACACCGCTCAACTCATCAGCCAGGCCCTCTTCCCAACGGCGCTCCCTGCCGGCTCAGGGGTGGTGCTCGCCCCTGGAGAGACCTTTCAGGAAGCCTTGTGCGGCGCTCCCCTGGCCGCCGCCTGGGGCGGCCCGGTGCTCCTCACCTATCACACCGCGTTGGACAACGGCACCAGGGACGAACTGGTGAGGCTGGCTCCGAGCCGGGTGTTCTGTATTGGGATGTCGAGCGCTGTGGTCACCGCTGTGCAGGCCGCTCTTCCGGCTGCCACAATCACGGCCATCAACGGGGACGGTGGCAGCGTCTACGACATGAGCTACCGGGTGGCGAAGGCCCTGGGCGAGAAGGTCGGCGATATGTCTTCGGCGGTCGCCATCGTCACCGTGGGCTACAACTTCCCCGACGCCCTGGGAGTGGGGCCCCTGGTCTGCCGCATGAAGTGGCCCATCCTCCTGACCGACCATGGCGACGATAGCGACCTCCACACGAAGGCTGCGCTGGCTCTCTCTGAACTGGGTATCAGTCAGGCGCTGAAGGTGGGCACGTACGCGACCCTGCCTGCAGCGATCACTGGAATCGGGAACCTCTCTGGAGCCGATCGCTACTACACCAACGCCAAGGTGGCCATTTGGGCCAAGGCCAGCGCCGGTTTGAGCTACGCCCACATCGGAATCGCCACGGGCGACAAGTTCCCCGACGCTCTTGCCTCCGGACCATATCTGGCCAAGGACAACGGGCTCCTGTTCCTGAGCCCACTGACCGGCCCGTGGCCGGCAGCCGTGGGCGCGGTGATACTGGCCAATAGGGCCGATGTGCAGCACGTCTCGTTCATCGCCATGATCGAGCCGGTGATCACATTGGTGAAGGGGATGTTGCCCTAGGAGGCGCAGCCTGCCCTCTCCGCTCTCGACCGCGTTCGGGTACTCTCGACACTCGAGCGCAGAGGGCAGGCTGCGCTGCCATGTTCGGCTCCCGACCGCGACGCCCGAGGGTGCGCGCGCGACTGGCGCTTGCGCTCCGCAGATAGTCGTAAGATAATCAAGCAGGTAGTAGGTGGGTAGTTGTGTAGTTTACTCACCAACTATCTCAATGGTGGCGCCATCTCGCAAGGGAGGGGTCGTGGCCATGCAGGAGCTGGGTATCACCACCTACCTCAAGGCCGGCACCTACGCTCCTGATCCTGCGGGGATCACCGGGGTGGGC
>JAFGIH010000293.1 GCA_016929985.1 Thermoleophilia bacterium
AGAGCCGCGGACTTGTTCCCCGATGACATCATCCTAGGCAATCTTGACCCTGCCATCGTCCAGACGGCCGGGCCCCAAGAGGTCTACGAAGCAGTCAGAAAGACCATCGAGGTTGGCAAGAAGATCAAGGGCGGCTACATCTTCTCTCCGGGCTGCGACCTGCCGCCCAGGGCCCCCGTGGAGAACGTGCGGATGATGACCCAGGCCATCAACGATTTCGGCTGGTACTAGGCAGACCGGCCGCAGGCGGGTGGCCCCAACGTGACGGGAGACGACTCGATGGCGACGACGGAGAGGACCGAGCAGCTCATATCAGGGCTCCACGAAGCGGTCTTGAACATGGACGAAGACGCCGCGCGGGAGCTCAGCGAAGCCGTGGTGGCCGAGGGGGTCGACGCCTACTATGCGTTGACCAACGGCCTGACCGCCGCAATGGAGAAGGTTGGCGAGCTGTACACCTCCCACGTCTACTTCGTTCCCGAGCTCTTGCTCTGCGCGGACGCCCTCTACGAGGGCCTCGATGTTCTGCGGCCCCACATCAAGATCACCGACACGGGCAGCAGGCGACGGCTGATCATCGGCACCGTTGAGGGCGACATCCACGACATCGGCAAGAACCTGGTCCGGATCATGTTCGAAGCGGCAGGCTGGGAGGTACTCGACCTCGGCCGAGACGTGCAGCTGCGGCGCTTCGCCGAGGAGCAGCAGCAGTTCCACGCCGACGTCGTCGCCCTCTCGGCCCTCATGACAACCAGCATGCTCGCTATGCCGAAGGCCATCGAGATGATCAAGGGTGTGGACGACGGCGTAGCCGTCATGCTGGGGGGAGCGCCGCTGAGCCGCGACGTCTCCCTGAGCTACGGCGCAGACGGCTACGCGCCCGACGCTGGGCAAGCGGTCGCTGAAGCGAACAGGCTCCTCAGGGCCCGCGCGTGAACAAAAGCGCGTCGATGACGCCGGCCGAGAGGCTGCAGGCGTTGCGGCAGGGCCGGCCGGTGGATCGCGTGCCTCTTCTCTACTTCATCCTCGGTTTCTGCGCGAAGAACGTCGGCTATCCCGTGTCGTCGGTCTACGGCGATCCGGAGAGGAGCCTGCAGGCCCAACTGCGGACGCAGGAGCAATACGGCTACGACAGCGAGCCCTTCTTCGGGTATGCCTCCTACGGCGGCTACGAGTTCGGTGGAGAGGTCAAACTGCCCGACGGCGAATACGAGCAGGCCCCTTCACACGTGCGATTCGCCGTTCAGGACGAGGAGGACGTGGAGAACCTGACGTTGCCCGATGTCACCGCAGCCGGCATGCTGCCGCTCGCGATGCGGTTCGCGCATCTCCAGGTCGAACACGGCGGCCACCCCTCGCTGGTCGTCGGCGGCCCCTTCACCGTCGCCGGGAACATCTGCGGCGTGGACAGGTTGTGCCGATGGGTCATCAGGAAGCCCCAGCTGGTGGACCATGTGCTCCGGCTCGCGACCGACCATCTCGTGGAGGTCGCCCAGCATTGGGTCGACACGTTCGGCGCCGGGCGCGTCTACATGCAGATATGGGAGCCGCTGACCTCCAACCAGATCATCTCACCCAGGCATTTCGAGAACGTGGTGCTCCCCTACCAGGTCGAGTTGCACCAGAGGGTGCTGGAGATGGGCATCGGACAGCTACTCTGTCACATCTGCGGCGAGCAGAATCAGAATCTGCCGGCCTGGGCGCAGGTACCCATGGGCGATGGGGGCATCGTGAGTATCGGCCGAGAAGTGGAGATCTCCACAGCGATCGAGCACTTCGGCGAGGACTGCATCATAGCCGGGAACATCGACCCCGCACTCCTCCAAACAGGGACCCCCGGGGAGATCTACGAGTCGTGCCGGAAGGCCATCGAAATGGGCATGAGGGCACCGAGGGGTTTCGCGCTGATGCAGGGGTGTGAGGTGCCCATCAACACGCCACCCTACAACCTCCATGTCATGAGGAGAGCGGCGGAGGATTTCGGGTAGAATCACCTGCACGAGGCCGGTCGCCGCGGAAAGCGCCCCGCCCGACACCGACCACGCGAAAGGGGGAACGGCATGCAGTATGAGGCTATGTTCAACTCCACGGAGCGCGGCTTCAAGCTGCTCCGCAGGGGCAAGGTACGCGACGTCTACGAGGCCGGTGACGAGTACCTGCTCATAGTCGCCTGCGACCGCATCTCCGCCTTCGACCACGTGCTCCCTACCCCCATCCCCGGCAAGGGCGCCATCCTCACCCAGATCTCCAACTTCTGGTTCGAGAAGAGCGAACACATCATCGCGAACCACATCATCGACCCCGACCCGGGTCCCGAGTGGTTCCCTGAGCTCGACTGGTACTACCCGGCGCTCGACGGACGCACGGTGCTGGTGCGCAAGACCGAGCCGCTGGTCATCGAGGCCATCGTACGCGGGTACCTCTCCGGCTCCGGCTGGAAGGAATATCGCAAGCACGGCACCGTGTGCGATCTCGAGCTGCCCACCGGCCTCGTGGAGTCCGACAAGCTGCCCGAGCCCATCTTCACCCCCTCCACCAAGGCGCAGTCCGGCCACGACGAGAACATCTCGTTCGAGACGGCCGCCGACCTGGTGGGCGCCGACATCGCCGCCCAAGTTCGCGACACCGCCATCGCCATCTACCAGTTCGCCGCCGACTACGCACTGGAGCGCGGCATCATCATCGCCGACACCAAGTTCGAGTTCGGCCTCCTGGAGAGCGGCGAGCTGATCATCATCGACGAGATGCTCACGCCCGACTCCTCCCGCTTCTGGCCGGCCGAGTCGTACGAGCCCGGTGGCGCGCAGGCCAGCTTCGACAAGCAGTACGTGCGCGACTACCTGGAGGCCATCGAGTGGAACAAGGAGCCTCCGGCGCCGGAGCTACCCGACGACGTAGTCGAGAAGACCCGCGAGAAGTACCTGCAGGCGGTCGAGCGGCTGACGGCCTAGCTTCGGGTGCGAAGAGGCGGAGCGGTGAATTCCTCCATCCATGAGGTGGCGCGACGCAGGTACTCCTGCCGCAACTACCTGGAGCGGCCGCTCGGCGACGCCCATCGGAAGGCCATGACCGCCGTGCTGGCCTCGCCGGCTGCAGGCCCGCTGGGCAACTCCTGCCGGTTCGTCCTGGTGGCGGCGACCCCAGATGACCGCGCCGCCCTGAAGGGCCTAGGGACCTACGGCTTCGTCAGGGGAGCCACCGCCTTCATCGTGGGAGCGGTCCACCCCGCCCCGGGCGACATGGAAGACTACGGCTACTGCCTGGAGCAGGCCGTCTTGGAAGCCACCGATCTGGGCCTCGGCACCTGCTGGCTGGGCGGCACCTTCACCAAGAGCTCCTTCGCCCGCCGGATGGGCGCCCAACCCCACGAGGTGATACCGGCCGTGGTGGCCATGGGTTACCCCGCCGAGGACAGCCGGAAGCACTGGGTGCGCCGCGGCGCGGGCAGCGACGGCAGGCTACCGCACTCGCGACTCTTCTTCGTAGACAGTCCGGCGACGCCGCTGGGGGCGGCCCCTTCGGCCCCGGCCCCCCTGGACGCGACCAACGCCGCCGACTTCGCCGACCTCCTCGAGACGGTCAGGTGGGCTCCCTCGGCCTCCAACAAGCAGCCCTGGCGACTCATCCGCAGCGGCCGGACGTGGCACTTCTATCTTGAGCGCACCCCGGGATACGGCAAGGGATTGTTCAGCGCCCTGGTCACGAAGGCCGACCTGCAGCGGGTGGACATGGGCATAGCCATGTGCCACTTCGAGTTCGCGGCCCGCGCGGCAGGCCTGGCCGGCCGCTGGGTAGTCGAGCAGCCTTCCACCGACATCGCATCAACGGGCTGGGAGTACACCGCCAGCTGGAGGGGCTAGCAGGTTCCTAGTAGCTAGCCGCCGTCGATCATCGTCATGATATGGATCGCGTCGCCGTCCTTCACGGGCGTGTCCAG
>JAFGIH010000294.1 GCA_016929985.1 Thermoleophilia bacterium
CGCTCCGGGTCGCCTGTACCCTGTCTGAATGATTATCGGTGGGGGATGGTCATCACATGATAGATACGCATTCACACCTGCTGCCGTCGGTCGACCACGGCTGCCCCGACCTCGAGACCTGTCTGGAGATGGCTCGGGAGGCAGCGGATTCGGGTGTGCGTACGGTGGTCTGCACGCCCCATTTCCAGGCCTGGAACGAAGCGCACGTGCAGCAGATCAGGGAGACGGCCGATATCGTGCGGGTCGCGCTCGCGCGGGCCCGCATCCCGCTCGATCTGGTGGTGGGCTTCGAGGTGGAGGCGAGCGTGATAGTCGGGCTGGACCCTCAGATGTTGCCGAGGCTCACGTTCGAGGGACCGGGAAACGCGATCCTGCTTGAGGTGCCCTACTCCGGTTGGCCGGTGTTCATGGAGGATGTGGTGTTCCGTCTGTCGGCGGCCGGCTTCCAGCCCGTGTTGGCGCATCCTGAGCGGAACGATCGCATCCAGAGGTCCTCGGAACCGCTGGTGCGATGTCTCAAGGCCGGCGCCGTGGCTCAGGGCACGGCGGCCAGCCTCACCGGCGAGTTCGGCCGCACCGCGGTGCAGACGTTCCGGCGGCTGATGGTGGAGGGATCCATCCGTCTGCTTGGGTCGGATGCTCACGCATACAGGCGCGACGGCTGGACGCTGCGGCCCATGCTCGCGGCCCTCGAGGGGCTGGTGAGTCTGGACGTCCTTGCCACGCTCGTGGAGGAGAACCCCCGACGGCTCTTGGCCGGGGAGTCGCTTCTGCCGGTGGCGGCCGCGGGCGCCGGGGCCGCCGGTACGCGCAGGAAGACCGGGTGGAAGCGCACGCGGCGATCCGCGTGATACTGTATGGGCATGAATCCAGACGACGTCGAGAGTAGAGAACCCCTCGGGCGGACCGACTACTTCCGTGTGATCAAGGAGCGCTGGTGGGTGATCGCGGCGACGGTCGCCTTGGTGCTGATCCTCACGCTCGTCTTGTCACTGGCTTCTACGCCGCAGTACCGGGCGTCGACCAGTCTGCTGTACTCGAAGAACAACCTGGAGCAGGTGGTGTTCGGGGTCCAGCTCTCTACCGCTTCGGGCTCCAGCGTAGACCGCGAGGTGCAGACCGGGGCTCTCTTGGTCGAGCTCGAGCCGGTGGCGGCGAAGGTGAAGGAGGCGCTGGGTTCGCCGCGGAGCACCGGTTCACTTCTAGGGATGGTGAGCGTCGGCACCGAGACCAGCAGGAACATCGTCGAGGTGACCGCGGTGAGCGCCGATCCGGCTGAGGCGGCGGCTGTTGCGAACGAGTTCGCCGAGCAGTTCAGGCTGTTCAAGCAAGAAACTGACAGGGCCACCGTGGCGGCGGCCCGGGACGTGGTCAAGACCGAGTTGGACCAGTTGACCGAGGCAGAGCTGGCCTCCGAGCGGGGCCGGAACCTCAGCGAGAGGTACGACGACCTCCGCATCATCGAGAGTATGCAGAATGGGGGGTACACCATCGTCGAGCGGGCGACTCCGCCTTCAAACCCCTTTGCACCTCAGACCACCCGCAACGTCATCATCGCCTTGGTTCTGGGCCTCGTGCTTGGCGTGGCGCTGGCCTTCTTGCTGAACCATCTTGACAGGCGGATCAAGGACGAGAAGATGCTCGCGGCGGAGCTGGGAGTGCCGGTGCTGGCCGCCGTGCCCTTGATCGGCAAGCGGGGCCGAAAGGGCGACGAGAGCACGGCTGCTCCGATAGGCTTCAGGGATAGTCCGGCGATGCTTGAGGCGTTCCGCACGCTGCGGTCCAGCCTGCAGTACTTCAACCTCGATACGAAGCAGAACGTCTGGCTCATCACCAGTGGCATGCCGGAAGAGGGCAAGAGCGTCACCGCCGCCAATCTGGGTTTCAGTCTGGCGCTCTCGGGCAGGCGGGTGGTGGTGCTGGAGGCCGATCTCCGCCGGCCCATGGTGCACGAGTACTTGACGCTCAGCCAGGAGCCGGGGTTGTCGAATCTCTTGGCCGGCAGCAAGAAGATGGGCGACGTACTGCAGTTCGTCAGGACCGAGCAGCTGCTTCCCGCGGGACACGCAAACAACACGGGCGATGACCAGTCTGCTCAGCTTCAACGCAATCTCTACGCCATAGCCTCGGGACCTCTGCCGCCCAACCCGGCCGAACTGCTGGCCTCGGAGCGCATGACCAATCTCATCAAAGAGCTGGCCGCTATGACCGATTGCCTACTCATCGACACTGCACCTGTCTTGGCCGTCTCGGACGCCCTGACGGTGGCCCGCCACGCGGACGGGGTCATCGTGGTGTCGCGTATCGGTGAGACCACCAAGGACCAGATCCGCGAGATGCGCGCCATCTTCGAACGCTCCGGCACGAGGGTCATCGGAGCGGTGGCCATGGGCGTCGGGAGAAGCTCGGCCTACTACCGCAAGTACGGCTACGGGTCTGAATATGGTGGCAGCGAGTGAGATACAGCTCGGGCGGCACGGTCCGGTTCGCGGACGCAGCGGTGGTCGTCGCCAGCGGGGGCCTCTGCGGTCGAACCCCACCATGCGCTGGCGGATACAATGGCTTCAAAGAGGTATAGACTCTGGTGACAAGTGACAATGGCTGACCAAGAGATCCCGCAGCAGGAGACCACCGTCCGGCTGGAAGACTATGTGAGGATCATCCTCAGCCGCGCCTGGATCATCATCCTAGCCCTCGTGATCGTGGTCGGCGCAACCCTCTGTGTCTCTCTGGCGACAACGCCTCAATACCGGGCGTCGGCCCAGGTCATCTATCGGCCGAACGACCTGGAAGGCGCGGTCTCTGGGTACGAGCTCGCCGGCTACAGCTCCTACAACGATCGGATCATCGAGTCGGCCGTCACGGCCATCAACAACGACCTCGCGCTGGCAGAAGCGGTCAAGGCGCAACTGGGCTCCGCGGAGGCCGCGTCCAGCTACATGGACATTGTCGAAGTCACCACCGAGAAGGGCAGCGACGTGGTGGGCATCGACGCGACCAGCGCCGACCCGGAGGAAGCCGCGGATGTGGCCAATGCCTACGCCGAGCAGTTCGTCATTCACCAGCGTGATGCAGACCGGGCGGTTGTGGTCGACGCCCTCTCCGCCATCGAAGAGCGGATCTCACAACTGGACACCGCCGACTACGAGAGCGGTTATGCGCTGATACTCCAAGAAAAAGCCGAGGACCTTCGCATCCTCGAGTCGATGCAGAACGGGCGCTTCTTGGTGCTGAGCCGGGCGGCGGTCCCAGATGCTCCCTACACGCCTCAGATCACCCGTAACGTCATCCTCGCGTTGATCGTCGGCCTCGTGCTCGGGGTGGGTCTGGCCTTCTTGCTCGAGTATTTCGACAAGCGCATCAAGGACGAGAAGATGCTCGAGGCCGAGCTGGGGGTGCCGGTGCTTGCGGGGATTCCCTTGATAACGAAGCGGCGCACGCACGGTGACGAAGAACCCGGAGCGCCCGTGGGTTTCACGGACAGCCCGGTGATGCTGGAGGCATTCCGTACGCTGCGGTCCAGCCTGCAGTACTTCAACCTCGATACGAAGCAGAACGTCTGGCTCATCACCAGTGGCATGCCGCAGGAGGGCAAGAGCATCACCACGGCCAATCTGGGCCTCAGTCTGGCGCTGTCGGGCAAGCGGGTGGTGGTGCTGGAGGCCGATCTCCGCCGGCCCATGGTGCACGAGTACTTGGCTATCAGCCAGGAGCCGGGGTTGTCGAACCTGCTGGCCGGCAACAAGAGGATGGGCGATGTTCTGCAGTTCATCAAGGCCGACCGCTTCATGCCCAGAGGGAACCAGAACCAAGCGGGCGAAGACCGGTCTGCTCAACTGCAGCGCAATCTCTACGCCATAGCCTCGGGGCCTCTGCCGCCCAATCCGGCCGAACTGCTGGCCTCCGAACGCATGACGAAGCTCATCGAAAGCCTGGTGGGAATGACCGACTGCCTGCTCATCGACACTGCACCCGTCTTGGCCGTCTCGGACGCCTTGACGGTGGCCCGCCACGCGGACGGGGTCATCGTGGTGTCGCGTATGGGCGAGGCCACCAAGGACCAGATCCGCGAGATGCGCGCCATCTTCGAACGCTCCGGCACAAGGGTCATCGGAGCGGTGGCCATGGGTGTTCGGAGAAGCCCCTCGTACTACCGCAGGCAGTCCTACGGGTACGTGTACGGCCAGAGCGGATGACCGCGCCTAGCGGGCGCCTCTGCGGTTGAGCACCACCCAGACCGTCTTGAGGATGATCCCCAGGTCCAGCCCCAGCGACCAGTTGTCCAGGTAGTAGCGATCGAGCCTGACCATGTCTTCGAAGTCCAGGTCGCTGCGTCCGGAGACCTGCCACAGACCGGTCACCCCGGGTAGGGCCTTGAGCCTGTAGAGATGCTCCTGTTCGTACTTCTCCACCTCGGCCGGCAGTGGGGGCCGGGGACCCACAACGCTCATCTCGTGGCGGAGCACATTGACGAACTGCGGCAGTTCGTCCAGGCTCCACTTGCGTAGGATCCGGCCCACCCGGGTCAGACGGGGATCGTCGCGCATCTTGAACATGCGTCCCTCGGGATCGGCCTCGTTGGTGGCCTGTAGCTCAGCGAGACGCCGGTCGGCGTTCTTGACCATGGTGCGGAACTTGTAGATGCTGAAGCGACGGCCGTTCTTGCCTACGCGCTGCTGGCGGTATATGAGGGGCAGGCCGGAGTCGGCCACCACCGCCGCCGTGATCAGCAGTTCGAGCGGGAGCAGCACCAGCAGAGCCGTCCCGGCCACGAAGAGATCCAGCGCCCGCTTCCAGAAGCGGGCCATGGAGTCGAGTGGGTCCACCTCGACATCGATGACGGGGAGCTCGGCGAATCCAAGCAGTTCGGTGGCCCGGTAACTCTGCTCGAAGAGGGAGGGCACCACCTTGAAGGGCACGTGGGCCAGCGCGAACAGACCGGCGGCCTTCTGCAGACGGTCGTGGTCTTCGGGGTCGAGGGCTACGACCACCTCGGTGGCTCCGGAGTCGCGCAGAGCC
>JAFGIH010000295.1 GCA_016929985.1 Thermoleophilia bacterium
AAGCCGAATCCCCCCGTCTTGCGACTGCGGGACTTGTCGGGCCGGTAGAAGCGCTCGAAGAGGCGGCCCGCATCCTCGGACGAGACCACGGGACCGCTGTTGGCCACCTCCAGCACGGCCCGGTCGCCCGCGATGCCGGTCTTCACCGAGAACCATCCGTCGGGGATGTTGTGGCGCACGGCGTTCTCCAGGAGGTTGCCCGCCATCCGCGCCAAGAGGGAGCGTTCGCCGATCACGGGCGCGGGCTGCAGGTCGAGCTCCATTCGCAGTCGAAGGGAGTCTGCCTCGCCGGTGACCAGATCTACCTCCTTGGCCGTGATCTCGGCGAGGTCGAGGTAGGTCTGGACGGGGGTGCTCTCGGCTTGGGCGAGGGTCAGCAGGCCGCTGATGAGGTGCTCGCTCCGGTCGACGGCCTCGGTGACCGCGGCGCCCATCTCCTCCAGATCCTCGCGCGACATGTCCGGGTCGCTCAGGGCGACGTCGATCTCGGTGCGGATTATCGTGAGCGGCGTCCGCAGCTCGTGCGAAGCGTTGGCCACGAACTCCTTCTGCGCGGTGAAGGCGGTGTCGAGGCGTCCGAGCATGTCGTCGAATGTATCGGCCAGTTCCTTGAGCTCGTCACGAGGTCCCTTCAACCCGATGCGCTCGCTCAGGTTCGAGCCCGACAAGCGCCGGGCGGTGCTGGTGATGGCATGTACCGGCCTCAGCATGCGTCCGGCGATCCACCAAGCCGAGCCGAACATGAGCACGGTCATGACGGCCAGGGCTATCAGCGACTTGGTCCACGTCTGGTGGAGCGCGTCGTCGCGCAGTTCGCGCAGCGCTTCTTCGAGCATGCGGGTCATGGAGACCCCGTTGATGATCACCTCGGGAGGCTTCGGTCCGCCCGGCATACCGGGCAGGGTCCCGGGCTCGAGATCGGCCGGTCGGAGGTTGTAGCGTTCGGCGATGACCGCGCGGGCCCGGCCTGGCGCCAAGGTCAGGCTGTCTTTCACCATGAAGTAGTTGAGCACCACCAGGAGCACCCCGGCGAGCAAGAACAGTCCGCCGCACCACAGGGTGAGCTTGAGGCGGATGGTGAAGCCCCGGCGGCGGCGCATCTTCCGGTACTCCTGATAGGGCGCGGCGTTCATCGGTCCCGGCGTCATATCCTGTAGCCGACGCCCGCGACTGTCTCGATCAAGGGAGGATCACCGATCTTGCGGCGCAGAGTCATGATGGTCACGCGGACCACGTTGGTGAAGGGGTCGGCGTTCTCGTCCCACACTTTCTCGAGGAGTTCTTCGGCGCTCACCACCCGGCGTTCGGCTGCCAGAAGAACCTGCAACACCCCGAACTCCTTCTTGGTGAGGCCCAGGTCGCGTCCGTTGCGTTCGGCCACGTGGCGAGCGGGATCGAGAACCAGGTCGCCGGCGGCCAGGATCGGGGGCACCGGTGTCACCACTCTCCGGCCCAGGGCGCGGATGCGCGCCACCAACTCCTTGAGGGCAAAAGGCTTGGGCAGATAGTCGTCGGCGCCGAGGTCCAGCCCCGTGACCCGGTCTTGGATGGAACCGGCTGCCGTCAGCATGAGGATGCGGGCGAGACTCTGGCGCGCTACGAGCTCCCGGCAGACGTCGTCTCCGTGCATCAGCGGCAGGTTGCGGTCGAGCACCACCACGTCGTAGCTGTTGAGAGCCGTCTTGGACAGTGCCGCCTTGCCGTCGAACACCACATCCACAGCCATGCCCTCATGCCGCAGGCCCCGAGCGATCGTGTTGGCCAGGCGCTGTTCGTCTTCGACCAGGAGGACCCTCATCGTATCTCCTGCATTGGGCTGTTCGTACTTGACAGTGGTCTGATGATACCCCCCTGCCATTAAGCTGGCCGTAAGGCATCGGTCTTTACGGGCGGCTTATCCCGCGGCGGGTATCATCGGGACCACGGTAAGTATCCGCGGGTTCGCGCTCGCGGCAACCCGGGTACTATAGGGACGATCTTCAGGGATCTCTAGGATTCGCGGGGAGGAAGCGGATATGACCATCATGAACGCGAGGAACGGGGAGTCTCAGAGAGGCCCCGCGTCTCGGAATATGTGGCGGGTGGCAATCGTGACGCTGGCGGTTGTCGCCCTCACGGTGGCAGTGGGGCTTGGCATGAGCGGGTGCACATTCGAGTTCGGTTCCCAGCCCGACACCACGCTTTCACCGGCCTCGACCCTGACGACGGTCGCCGGGCCTGGCGCGACGACGGAAACGACCACGGCTACCAACACCACGCGCTCCACTGTGGGCCAAGGCAGCGTCGTAGCGAGTGGTGACGGCGTTGGGAGCCCCGCCCAGAAGGCGGCCACCATCCTGGCGCCCAGTGTTGTGAACATCACGGTCGCGGGCACTGTGACGGTGTCTCAGGGGCCGTGGCAGCAGGAGTACGAGTACGCATCGGAGGGCTCGGGGGTGATCTATCACTCCGACGGCATGATCATCACCAACAACCACGTCGTCACCGATGCCGTGGGTGATCTCGCCGACGAGATCATGGTGACGCTCACCACAGGTGAGAAGCTCCCGGCGACCGTCGTCGGGAACGATCCGCTCACCGACCTGGCGGTCATCAAGGTGAATCCGGACTTCGATCTGCCTGTCGCGACCTTTGTCACCGAGCCGCCCGAGATCGGCGAGTACGCGGTGGCCATCGGCAGTCCCCTTGGTTACGAGAACTCGGTAAGCCTGGGCATCGTGTCCGGTCTCGATAGGAGCATCGACAAGGCCCAGGGCTCCGAGGGCATAGCGCTCAACAACCTCGTCCAGACCGACGCTCCCATCAGCCCGGGCAATTCCGGAGGCGCGCTGGCGAACGCCAGCGGGCAGGTGATCGGCATCAACGTGGCTTACGAGCCGCCGACGACGGGCGCCGTGAGTATCGGATTCGCCATCCCCTCTGTGCTGGTGGTCAAGGTGGCCGACGAGATCATCAGCACCGGCAAAGCGACCCACGCCTATATCGGGGTTGGCACCCTGACTATCGATTCGGCGCTGCAGCAGCAGTTCAACCTGTCCCGATCGTCGGGGATACTGGTACGGAGCGTGACCGACAACGGACCGGCCGGCAAGGCGGGCATCCTGCAGGGTGACATAATCCTGGAGGTCGACGGCGAGGAGATGGCGGAATCCAGCGACCTGCTGGTCGCCATCCGCGACAGGAAGCCTGGCGATGTCGTCGAGGTGATCATCGACCGCGATGGTCGCGAGATGACCTTCTCGGTGACCCTTGAAGAGAGGCCGGCGGATCTCTTCTAGCCGCATGCTGGGGCTTCGGCGTCAGCGCACGCCGAAGCCCCGTTCCCCTTTCGGCTCCTCGTCGTGGATGGTCATGCCGGTGACATGCGCCCACCGGGGCCCTCGGCGGGACCAGGCCAGCATCTCTTCGACCGCGTCTCGGGGTCCCTCGTAGACCGCCTCCACACGCCCGTCGGGTAGGTTGCGCACCCACCCGTCCAGTCCCAGCCGGGTTGCCTCCTGCACCGTGCCATAGCGGAACGAGACCCCTTGCACCCAGCCCTCCACGAAGATCCGCACACGCACTACCTTGTCGCCGTTCATCCCGCGTAGCCCTCTTCACCGATGAGCGGCACGAAGACGCACCCCAGAATGGACGTCTCGCGGAATGCCGGCTCGGCCGGCAGCCGTTCGATCAGTCGCAGGTCCTGGTTGTACCCAGCGGCAACTGGTATGACCATCCGACCACGGCAGCCCAGCTGATCACGGAGACACTGGGGCACGTGGGGAGCCGCCGCAGTCACGATGATGGCGTCGTAGGGCGCGGCCTCGGCGAAACCCAGGGTACCGTCGCCGGTGACGACCGTCACGTTTCTGTAACCCAGCAGGCGGAGGAGGTCATCGGCGCGCTGGGCCAGCTCCTGATGGCGCTCCAGGGTCCACACACTCTCCACCAGTTCGGCGAGCACAGCCGTCTGGTAGCCCGAGCCCGTGCCTATCTCGAGCACGCGGTCGGTGGGGGAGAGGCGGAGCAGCTCGGTCATGCGCGCCACCATGTAGGGTTGCGAGATGGTCTGCCCCAGCCCAATGGGGACCGGCCCGTCGTCGTAGGCGGCACGACGATGTACGGCGGGCACGAACATGTGACGGGGGATCTTCTCCATGACGGCCAGAACCAGCTCGTCGCTGACGTGACGTGCACACAGCTGGTCGTTCACCATGCAGTGCCTGAGGCGGGCGTAGTCGGCGTCGTCGAACTCCGCACCCATCACTCTTCCCTCGCGTCGGCCCTACTTGAGGATACGCAGACCCTTGTGTTTGCGTTTGCGCACGACCTGCACGCGATACACGAGCAGCCCCAGGAAGCAGAACACCAGCGCGCCGATCAGCGGCACCAGCACGAAGAGCAGGGTCCCGACGAGCACCAAGATGTCTTCGTACGCGCTGATGAGTCTGGCCGAAGTAGCGTCGGTGGCGTTGGCGGGCCGTGTGGAACGGCGGACGTGATCGGCCAGCCCGGCAATCACGCAGCCCAAGAAGGCGGCGACTACCATGGCTATCCAGCCGTCGGGGGCCATGGCGACGGCGAAGACCAAGCCACCAAGTGCGATACGGATGGGCTGCATCACTTGGTCGCGGGTCTTGTTGACCACCCAGACCTTCTCTGCCACCAATTCGATCACCGCCAGAGCGAACAGCAAGGCGACGACCCAGGTTTTCTCGAGGAACGAGAACACCGTGTTCTCAAGGTCTGGGGAACTGTGGAAATCCAGCCTCGAGTAAAGCGCCACGAACGCGATGGGCAGAAAGGCGCGGATACCGGAGAAGACGGCAAGCCCTGCGCCCATGAAGGCGCGGGCGTAGATGCTGTTGAAGATCACGTCCACGGGCTGAGTCTAGCACGCCGTCCGGAGGCGCTCGCTAGAGGATGATCTCGCTCACAGGATGGCGCAGCTTGGGCGATCCGTCCTCTGCCGAATACCCCACCGACACCAACACCGTGGGCGCCACGGTAGGAGGCAGCTCGAGGATGCGGGCGAACTCATCAGCCTGGAAAACAGTCATCGGGCAGGCGCCCAGTCCCAGTGAGTACGCTCCATTGACCGCGTTGCCGAGCGCGATAAAGACCTGCTCTCGTGACCACTGCAGCTGCTGCTCGGGGGTCATGCCGTTAAGCATGTTCGTAGCCATCTCACGCAGACCCTGACGTGCTGCATCAGGCACTCCTGCCGCGGCCATGGCCCTCTCCGCTTTGTCGACGATGGCGGGATAGTCGACGTCGGCACACAGAACAAGTAGGTGGGAGCAGGTCTTCACCTGGCTCTGCCGGAACGCGGCCTCGAAGAGCTTGTCCTTGACCGCCTGGTCGGAGACCACCTTGATCTTCCAGGGCTGCAGGTTGATGGCCGACACCGAGAGACCGATGATCTCAAGCAGCTCATGGATGGTCCCCTCGCGAACGGAGAGACTCTGATACTGCCTGATGGAACGCCGGTTCCTGACTAGGTCTTTGAACTCCATGGGGCCTCGCTCCTCAGAAGAAGTCAGTGGACGCTTCTCAGTATACAAAAGGCTTCGGACGCCTGCGCGGGTGGGAGTGTTAGAATCTGCCGGCCGTCTTGCGTGCCGATACGCGGCCGCGCCACACGGCAACGCCGGGCCGCCGGCTGTGGCCGCGGCGCGTCACTTGCCCCCGTAGCTCAGGGGATAGAGCAGAGGTTTCCTAAACCTCGTGTCGGGTGTTCGAGTCACCCCGGGGGCATGCAAGATTCACCTGCATTTGCCGCATATCTGATGGCACCACTGATACTCGCTAGACCCCCGAAAAGGCCATTGTGACCCTACCGTGACCCTACCCAGGTATCACCTGGTGATATTCGGTGGACAGAATGGACCAAAGACCATCGGGCACTTCCACCCCTCATCGGGTGTCTTTCTCGCTCGTTTTGGTCGCTGACCTCTTGGCTGACATCGGGAACAAGGCAGCTCACGGTGATTGGTCGGCGTACACCGATGACGATGCTCGGGCCATGCTGGAAGGTGCCGAGATGATCGTCGGCGACCTTCTCTGAGCGGGTGCATATGGATCAGGGACCTGCTGCAGTGTGGAGGACCTCGTAGTGGCCTGCTCGCTGGGATGGCTCAGGTGATCGCGGTGCTGGAATGCTACGTGCTGGATCATATGGCGCGGGAGACTCTCGATGAACTGCGGGATGAGTGGGCCAGCTCAATATTGAGAACTCGGCCTGGGGAGTGGGCCGCTTGTAAGCGTTATACTCGACGTAGTATCACCATCAGCCAGTGTGGGGGGACCTATCTCTATGAGCCGATCAGGATACAACGGAACCGCTGCGCAGGTACATGTGCGCGCACAAGAGAACCTTGCCCATATGGGGCTTGAAAAGCTAGAGAATTCTGAGGGGTGATTGTTGATGACCTGTGGCTAGAACGAGCCGCTGAACGAGGCCGACGCTTCGAGGCCAGTCTGGCGGATACATGGAGTTTCAGTACTGGAAGTCGAACATCTTGGTAGCAGAGTCTGAGGGTCTGATTCCACCTCCCTGTCCGTCGCCAGCATGACGGAGCCATGGTCTTGGTCTTGAAAACCCCTCACGGTGTCCAGGTTTCAACCGGCCGCATGTGCACAGTCATCAATCGGCGACGACATCCCTGTCTCTCTGGGATAAGAAGACCGCTCCAGCTATCATAGGGACATCCACCAACAGCGGAGATCGGGGACGACGTAGCCGCGGGACCCCCACGCACGGGCATCCCCGTGGAAGCCCGGCCCCAAGAGGATCCCGCGACATTGAGGCTATTCCGCCCATCGCCCCGAGGTCCAGTACGAACCGTCTGAATCGAAATCCGGAGAGAGAGCGTGATGGACCCCCTCACTGACGACCCTCGGCAGCAGAACATCCGAGTCTTGATCTGTGACGACCATGACCTCATACGCCAGGCCCTCCGTTCCGTCATCAGTGCCGAGCCCGACATGGATGTCATCGCGGAGGCCGCCGATGGAGAGGAAGCTGTGGCTCTGGCGACCGATCTGCAGCCCGATGCGGTAGTCATGGACATTCAGATGCCGAAACTCTCTGGGATCGAAGCGACACGACGGATAAAGCAGAACTCCCCCAACGCCAGCGTCCTTGTTCTCACAGTCCACGACGACAACGAGTACATACTTCGCATCCTGGAGGCCGGAGCCAGCGGTTACCTCACCAAGGGCATAATCAGTCAGGACATCCCGATTGCCATACGGTCTGCCTGCAATGGTGAGTCGATGCTCTCCGAAGAGATACTCCGCAAACTGTTGAACTATGCACTCCAGTTCCCCTCGTCCAGTCCGGCGAGGATCGCCAAGCCGGACTTGACCGACAGAGAAGTCGAGCTCTTGTCCTTGGCCGCCAAGGGGTACAGCAACAAGTCCATCGCCAATATCCTCAATATCACTGAGAACACTGTCAAGAAATACATGATGACCGTCTTTGACAAGCTGGGGGTACACTCCAGAACCGCCGCCGTGATCGCCGCTCAACAACTGGGCCTGTTTCTTTCGAGACCCTAGCGGTCACTTGCTATGGATGTCGGACCCGTCCAGCTCTTCCCTAGGCTTCGTTCAAAGAGAACGACCCACTATGCCGTACTCACCGTCATGACGGCGGTATTGCTCACCGTGTACTACGAGCATATGCGGGCTCTGCCTCCCAGTTCAGAAAGTTGGTGGAGATGGTTCTGGGATATCTTCTTCTTCGAGTATAGCCATAGTGCCTTGGGCTTGGTGATATCGATACCTATAGTCTACTCTGCCATAACTCTTGGGTGGAAGAGGACTCTGGTGTTTATGGCCATCTTGCTGCCGGCCATCACACCCTATATCCTAGAGTTCGCGCACAGTACTCTCGCGATCATCACAAGCTATAGCTTCATAGTACTCCCTCCCGTTCTCCTCATGGCCGGTGAGATCAAGCTCATCTCCGACGCCCGCGAACGCTTGGCGAAAGAGGAGAAGAAGAGGGAGAGGGGCAAGATCATCCGGCAATTGCTGCGGGCGCAGGAGGAAGAGAGGAAACGCATCTCACAGGAGCTGCACGATGGTGTCGCCCAGACCCTCCTGGTGACGGCGACTCTGGCGCACAATCTTCTCCAGAACGACGCCATGGCCGACAAGGGCATGAGATCGGACCTGGAGATGGTCAAGTCGAACAGCCTGGGCCTCGTGGCCGAGATACGGGCGATATGCCAGAACCTCCGTCCCAATATCCTGGACAACCTCGGGTTGGTGTCGGCGATCAAGTGGCTCGTGGATGGCGTACGCGAGCAGACCGGAGCCAATGTAGAACTGGTCTTGAGAGGCGCAGTCCGTGAAGTCAGCGCAGAAGAAAGCCTCGCGGTCTTCCGGCTGGTCCAGGAAGCCCTGAGGAATGTCACAAAACACGCCCAGGCCTCC
>JAFGIH010000296.1 GCA_016929985.1 Thermoleophilia bacterium
CCCGATGATGGAATACGTCATCATCAAGACCTCGGCGGGCAAGCACAAGCTGCGGGTGAACGGCTCTCTCTCCATGGTCAAGAGGGCATTCCGCGACGCGGGCATCGGCTGAGCCGGGCGGCGGCAACCGCCGCGACCGCGCCGGACTGCGTGCGGCGGCCCGCCGTTGCGGCCCCCTACTCCCCCTGCCAGATCACCTTGCCGGTCTTGTCGATGTAGGTCGGCCACCAGGAGTCGCCCACGAAAGCGATGCCGCCTGTGAAGGAACATGCCGACTCATACTGCGGCTCGATGACCCAGGCGCCGGTCCTATCGACAAAACCCCACCTCTGGGCCTCGTTCTCTCCTACAGCCACCGCGGCCAATCCTTCACTGAACTCGAGAGCCGACGAGAACTGCGGCTCGATGACCCAGGCGCCGGTCTGGTCGATGAAGCCCCACTTCTCGGCCTCGTTCTCTCCCACAGCCACCGCGGCCAATCCTTCGCTGAACTCGAGAGCCCACGAGAACTGTGGCTCGATGACCACCGCGCCTGTCCTATCGATGAAGCCACAGCGATCTTCCGAGACGACACTCTCAAGGTTGTAGACGACAGCGAGTCCTTCCGAGAAGCCCCCCTGGGACCCGGGCGCGAGGCCGGACGGCACCCCCATCACCCAGGCGCCGTTCGTGTCGATGTAGCCGAATGCCGCGGGATCATCTACTTTCTGTACCGCCGCCAACCCCTCATGGAAGTCGGCGACATAGCCGTAGGCCGGGTCCGAATCGATGACCACTGCGCCCGTCTTGTCTATATAGCCGTTCGCCTCCCCGTCGAGCGACACCAGACAGAGGCCCTCGGAGAAGCCCTCAGTTAGCAACCCATACTGTATCGGAATGACTAGTGCCCCGGTCGTGTCGACGAAACCGATGCGAGGCAGGTCGCGAGTGTGGTATGCCACCATCGCCATGCCGTCGGAGAACTGGTGGACGAACTCGAACTCAGGTTGCACCACCCAGACACCGGTCTTGTCGATGTAGCCCCACTTCTCCTCGTTGGCCTCCCCTGCCCCCACCATGGCGAGGCCATCGGAGAAGCCATCGGAGATGTAGTCCGGCCGAGGAAGGCTGATGATGTCGAACTGCGGCTCGATCACGATTGCGCCGTTCTTGTCAATGAAGCCCCACTTGCCATCCACACTCACCGGGTACAGCCCGGAGGGCTCGTCGCCCGTCTCCACGGCGGAGGTCGTGGTCACCGGTTGGTTCGTGGCGCCGGAGCCGCTTGGCCAGACCACCGTGCCGGACGTGTCTATGTAGCTCAGAGAGCCGGAGTAGGAGTCTGACTGGCTCACGATCTGCGCTATGCCGCCGGAGAAGTCGCCGGCCTGCCAGTACTGTATGGGGATCACGACCGTACCGGTCTTGTCGATGTAGCCGAAACTCATGTAGTCGCCCACGGTGGCCCCCACCACCGCCATACCGTCGGCGAAGCGTTCGGCGCACTCGAACCGCGGCTCGATGACCCAGGCGCCCGTCTTGTCGATGAAGCCCCACTTCAGCCCCGAGAACTCGTTCCCCCGAACCGCGACCGCCGCCAGACCCTCGGAGAAGTCGCAGGCATAGTTGAACCGCGGTTCGATGACCCAGGCGCCGGTCTTGTCGACGTAGCCTTTGTCGGCGGTGCCCATACGGGGAGGAGACCCTCCCGACGTCGCCTGCAAAGCCACGAGGCCTTCGGAGAAACCCTGGGCGGAGCCTGGGAAGTAGGAGAGGGACGAGAGGTAGGAGGACATATCAATCGCGGCCGACTCCAACACGGCAGCCCAGTTGCCGTTCGTGTCGATGAAGCCCCGTCTGCTCCCATCATCCGCGTATGCCAGGCCCTCGGAGAAACCGAAGGCCAAGCGGTAGGGGCCTGCGACGACGGTCCCGGTCTTGTCGATGAAGTGGCTGCCATCGGCGTCGTGCACCTGGGCAAGGCCATCCCGAAAGGCTCCGGCTCCGTCATACTCCATAGGGATCACGAGGGTGCTCGAGGTATCGATGTACCCACAGGCCGAGGGGTTGCCGTCACTGTCGATCTCGCCCACCACCGCGAGGCCCTCGGAGAAGTCTTCGGCATAGGTGAACCGTGGCTCGATGGCCACACTGCCGGACGTGTCGATGTAGCCCCACGTTATGCCGCCATCCTCCGCGACCCCACTCTTGCCAGACCCTCGGAGAACGCGCCGGCCGCCTCGTACTGCGGCTCGACCCTGATGGTGCCGGTCTTGTCGATGAACCCCCATTTGCCATCCACACTAACCGGATACAGCTCCGAGGGCTCGTCGCCTGTACCCGTCGCGGACGTGGTGGTCGCGGGTTGGCTCGCATCGCCGGTGACTGCCGGCTCCAAGGTGCCGTCGTCGATGACGAGAACCGAGCGCTCATCGCCCAGGTACTTGGCGGCCATCACTACCCCGACCCCGACAGCCGCCAGCAGCACCACACCGAGCGAAGCGTAGACCGCGACGCGCAGGCGGCTTCTCGCTCTGGGCGCCGAAGCCTTGGGTGTGAGTGTCTTGGGGGTCGCCACCGCCCCCCGGTCAGGAGCGTCCTTCTTGCCAGAGGCCGTCGCGGGCAGTTGTCCTGAGGGCACGCCCTCCTCTTCGTGGGCCCGAGCCTGGATGCCCGCCCACCCTGCGCCGCGCTCCACGGGCCAGGAGAGCCGACTCAGCCTGTCTTCCAGCGGCCGGTCGTCGGCTTCGGGGAGTCGCAGTTCATCGCTCATTGCTGTTCCTCCAGTGCTTCTCGCAGCGTCCGGATGGCCCGGCGCAGATGCTGGTCGACCGTCCCCTCCGACACATGCATGACCTCGGCCACCTCGGACATTGTGAGGCCCCCTACATAGCGCAGGGCGACGGCGGTGCGTTGCTTTGTCGGTAAGCCCCGCACCCGTTGCCACAGCCCCGGATCGACCGAGCGGATCTCCTCCGGCACGCTGGGCTGCTGTTCGATCCTGAGCAGTAGCCG
>JAFGIH010000297.1 GCA_016929985.1 Thermoleophilia bacterium
GCCGAGAAAGGCGTGAACGCCAAGGTGGAGTTCAGCTGGGGAGCGACTGAGGTGAAGCCGCCCGAACTGGCCGACGCCATCGTGGAGGTCACCGAGACCGGGAGCTCCCTACGGGCCAACAAGCTGCGCATCGTCGAGACCGTTCTGGAATCGAACACCCAGCTCATCGCCAACATGCAGTCGTGGGAAGACCCCGAGAAGCGGCGCAAGCTGGAAGACATCAGCATGCTGCTGCAGGGCGCCATCGCGGCGTTGGGCAAGGTCGCGGTGATGCTCAACGTGCGTCGCGCCGACCTGGACACGGTGCTGCAGGTGCTGCCGGCGTTGCGCAGACCCACCATATCGTCGCTCAGCGACGACGAGTGGTTGGCCATCAACACCATCGTCGATGAGTCGGTGGTGCGGACCATCATCCCGCGCCTCAAGGAGGCCGGGGCCGAGGGCATCGTGGAGTACCCGCTCAACAAGATCGTGATGTAGGGCGCTCAGTCTCCGGGCGCGGCCCGGCTACCCTCAGGTATCTGCGCGGCGAGCGCTTTCCGGAGCCTGATAGTCCGCACCAGGAGCTCGCCTGCTCTTGCCGCGGCCCGGCCGATCTCCGGAGCGTGGCCGGCATCGCCCGCCGACCACAGCCCGCATGCCTTGACCTTGGCCACCACACGGTATCCGAGGTCGGCAAGGGGCAGGGACATCGCCTCGATCGTGTGTCCCAGATACTGTTCCTCCGCCTGTTCCCCTACGGCTATGACGACCGCGCACGCACCACCCATCGCCTCGGGGACCCCCACCCAGCAGGAGCGGTCGTTCGGGTCGAATGCCTCCAGACAGTAGCAGCGCTCGAGAAAGCTCTTGACCAGAGAGCTCACGTTGTAGAAGTAAGCGGGCGATCCCAACACCAGACCGTCTGCCTCCAGCATCAGGGGGTAGAGGCTCTGCATGTCGTCCTTTATCACGCACCTGTGCGTGGTTGCGCAGCCTTCGCACCCCCTGCATCCCTCGATGACGTGGTCACGCAGCATCACCAGGCGCGTTTCAGCACCGGCCCTGCCGGCGGCCTCCAGGGCATCCGTGACCAGGAGGTGGGTGTTTCCACCTCTTCGCGGACTTCCGACCACACCTAGGATCTTCACGCCGGCATCGCGGTTCACAAGAGCCCCCCAACGTCTACCAGCCTTCTGCGACACGCCCGTGACGCGGCCGCCCTCATACCAGTCTCCCACATGCGGAGCCCACTTGCTGGACAAAACGGCCAAAGAGAAGACCCCCTCCGGCGCCCCAAGAATGGGGGCGCCGGAGGGGGCGGTTCGGCCGGCCGGCGACCGTGGTCGAGGGGGTTGGCCTACTTGCCCAACCAGCCATCGACCAGGGCTTGATTCTCGGGCTCGCTCAACCAGGCCTCAACGGCCTCTTCTTCACGACCGGACCCGTAGTCATCGATCACGATCTGGGAGAGATTCGCCAAGGAGTCGTCGTCCATCCTGAAGTTGGCGAGCCATCCTGCGACGGCCGGGAGGTCCTCAGAGAAGCCGAGGCGCGCCAGGATGTGCATCTTGTCGCCTTCCCCGAACAGACCCTGGGGATCGTCCAGATCCTTGAGATCGTGAGCCGCGTAGACCCAGTGGGGTCTCCAGAGAGTCACGACAATGGGCTCTTCTCGATCTATTGCCCTATCGAGTTCGGCCAGCATGGCAGGGGTGCTGCCTTCCAGCAACTCGTACCCCTCCAGCTCGTACCCGGGCATGACGGCCTCACGCGTCAGGCGCGTCAGCCCTGCGCCCGGCTCTATCCCAACGATCGCGCCGCCGAACATGTCGGCCTTGCCCTTGAGGTCGGCGATCGAGTTGATATCTTCCAGGTACGTGGGCACGGTCAGCTCGAGGGTGCCCTTGTCGTACCAGACGTTTATGTCTTCCAGCTGATCGCCGTATTCGTTCCAGTAGTCTTCGTGCGTGGTGGGAAGCCAGGCGTCGGTGAAGAAGTCGATATCACCAGCGGCCAGTCCTGCGTACACCGGCGCGGCGTCGAGCTGGGTCAGCGTGACGCCATACCCCTCATCTTCGAGTATTCTCTTCCACAAGTAAGTGGTGGCGATACATTCGTCCCACGCTATCCATCCGATCCTGACCTCACCGAGATCACCGCCGGGTGGCGCCTGTGTTGTCGCGGTCGCCTCTGTCGTTGCGGGCGCGTCTGTTGTGGCGGTAGGCTCCTCGTCGCCGCATGCCGTCACAGCCAGTGACAGCACGACCAGTAGTAGCGCCGCAAGTAGGCCGATCAAGATCTTTTGCGAAACACCTGTCTTCTTCTTGGCTCCGGAACTCATACAAACTCCTTCGATCTCTAGCTGATTCCAGTCTCTGTTTGAATCGATAGAACGCCCCTTTCGTACTACGCTGTCCCTGCCCTGTCACCGGTCTTGCCGCCACTCAAGGCGGCCGTCAAACGGTCCAGGTATATAGCCAATAGGACGACCGCTAGACCGCCCTGAAAGCCCAAACCTACGTCGAGTCTCATCACGCCGCGGTACACCACCGCGCCAAGTCCGCCGGCCCCTACGATGCCTGCCATGACGACCATCGAGAGCGCCAGCATGATGACCTGATTGACGCCGGCCATGATGGTCGGCATGGCCAGCGGAAGCTGGATGCTTCTGAGGACCTTGAAACCCGTCGCGCCGAACGCCTCCGCGGCTTCGACCACTTCCTTGTCCACCTGGCGGATACCCAGCTCTGTGAGCCGCACGGCCGGTGGCATGGCGAAGATCACGGTTGAGATCACGCCGGGCACACTCCCTATCCCGAAGAAGATGATGGCCGGGATGAGGTAGACGAAAGCCGGCATCGTCTGCATGAAGTCCAGGATCGGACGCACGAGGCCGCTCACCCACTGGTTCCGAGCGGCCAGGATGCCCAGCGGCAATCCCAAGATCACCGCGATGACGGCCGCAACGAGCACCAGAGACAGCGTCGACATCGCTGCGTTCCACAGCAACATGCTCTGGACCAGGGCGAACCCGATGAACGAGAACGCCCCGAAGACGAAGCCACGGGCGCCCCAGCCGATGATGCCGAGGATACCTGCCATCACGAGCGGGGACGGCCAGAGAAATGCTTTCTCCAGGCTGTTCGTCATCCAGCTCACCACGGTGCTGATGAAGTCGAAGAACCCGCCCAGATAGTCGGTCAACCAATCGACGACCGACTCCACCCACGAATCCACGGGCACGCGGTACCGGGCGAACAGCCACACGAGAGCCACGGTAACGCCGATGACAAGGATGGTTCGTGTCCAGATCCTGCGCCGTCTGCCGGCCGCCTGCTCCTCCTGGAACTTCTTCACCAGGCGTCTGTGACCGATCCTCTCTACCTGCTTGTCGCTCCTATCGCGGATCAAGGGCGGTCTCCTCTGTGTCGATGGTCGCGGCAGCCTCGTCGCTGTCGTCCGCGCCGTTGTTCACTGTGGCTGTCTCTCCGAGGGCCTGGAGAAGCGCCACTCTCGAGATGACTCCAAGAAGCCTGCCGTCCTTCACCACCGGGAGGGGGAGTCGAGACTCGGCGGACGTAATGAGCAGGTCGGAGACGGGTGTTTCCGGGTCGACTGTCGCCATGTCCGTGTGCAGTATGCCGTCGAGTCGGGGCTCTTTACGCCTGACCGCGGCGATGACGTCATCGTCCAGAGTTGTACCCATGAGCCTGCGATCGGGTCCAACGACGAAGAGGGCCGATACCTGCCTGTCTCGCATCGCCTTGAGGGCGGTCGACGGCCCTTCGCGGGAAAGAATGACCGCGATAGGCTCCTGCATGATGGAAGCGGCGGTAAGCACGCGCGAGCGGTCGACCTGCCTGACGAACGTAGCTACGTACTCCGTTGCAGGGTTTGTCAGGATCTCTTCGGCCGTGCCGATCTGGTCGACGCTCCCGCCCTTGAGTATGGCGATGCGATCTCCGAGGAACATCGCCTCGTTGAGGTCGTGGGTGATGAAGACGATGGTCTTCTTCAGCTCGCTCTGCAGGCTCACGAGCTGCTGCTGCATCTCGTTGCGGATGAGCGGGTCGAGCGCACTGAAGGCCTCGTCCATGAGCAGGATGTCGGAGTCTGTGGCCAACGCCCGAGCGAGCCCCACGCGTTGCTGCATGCCGCCCGACAGCTGGTGGGGCATCTTCTCCTCCCAGCCCGCAAGGCCCACCTTCTCGAGTGCTTCGAGAGACTTGGACTTGATTTTGGTCTTGTCTTCGCCCTTGACTTCCAGACCCCAGCCTGTGTTCTGGAGCACGTTGTAGTGCGGAAAGAGGCCAAAATGCTGAAACACCATGCTGAGCTTCTCGAGTCTGGCCTGTCTCAGCTCCTTGTGGTCCAGCTTCACGATGTCAAGGCCGTCGATCAGGATCGTGCCCGCGGTGGGCTCGTAGAGGCGGTTCATGCAACGCACCAGCGTCGA
>JAFGIH010000298.1 GCA_016929985.1 Thermoleophilia bacterium
AGCCCGCGAAGAAGATCGTGCCGGAACCGCCGCGGCCTACCAGTGGCGCCTCTTCACCGAAGTGCGGCCCGAAGCCCTCCACCCGGGCGCGCTCACCGGTGCGGCACTCGCCCAGCTGGCCGGCCGAACGGTCCACCTTGCACTCGCGGGGACACAGGGTGCAGCAGCGCAAGCGGGCGCGGGCGCGGTCGGCGCGCCGCTGTAACTCCCCGGTGCTGTGGGGAGCGAGATAGGCCGGCGGCCTGTTAGACGGGCTGCGCCTCGTCGCCTATCACAGCCTCTTCGATCATGCTGGTGGCGTCGTCTCCCTTGCCGGGAAGATGCTTCGCAAGCTCGGCTTCTTTGTCTTTCAGGGCCTGCCAACGTGCGTTTGCAGCCTCTACCGCCTTTTCGCGCGCCTCGAGAGCGCGTTCGCGAGCCTCGTTAGCGACTCTCTGCGCCTCATCCCGCGCCTCGGCGGCCAGCCGCTGTGCCTCAGTGGGGATATCCGCGAACGACGCCTGAAGACTCTTCCCGGTCTCCTGCGACGACTTCCAGGCGAGTGCGACGGCGGCCGCCGCCAATCCGCCAACGAATGATGCGAGGACTATCCGTCCGTAACTCATGTTGTTCCCTCCCTGTTCGCAGTTCGCAGTAGCCTGGCTAAGGACTACCAGACCGTTGTACCCGAGCTGATGAATTTCACACCGAACGACGGCCGGCGTCGCAGGCGGAGATCTAAGGGCCCGCCCCGACCAGCGGATTCCGGACCTTCAGGCCCTGAAACCGGCCGAAGTCGCGGTCGGCAGACCAGAGTTCGGCGACGCCATGGCTCATGCAGAGGGCGGCCACCCTGGCATCGTGCACCACCGGGCCCGTCACCCGCGCAGTCGCCAACTGCTTCGCGAGCAGGCCCCAGAAGCCACGTCCATCACCCGCCTCGGCCAGCAATGCCACCGCTGGCGACTCGAGCCAAGCGTGCACTTGGTCCAGTGCGGCACTCAGAGGTGTGGGCTTCGCGAACACCCGGGGATGGGTGACCACTGCCAGGAACTCGTACACACAGGGCCATGGGATGGCCCAGGGTTCCGCCCCCTCAGCCAGCGACCGCACACACTCCCGCGCCGGCTCGAACCAGGGCGTGTCTTCCCGGTGGCTGTACACGAGGATGTTGGTGTCCACCGCGATCATCCCCCATGCCCTCCGTAGATGAGAGCGCGGATTTCATCCCATCTCTCCAGTGACACGTCCGGTCTCACGCCGTCTCCTCGGAAACTGGCCGGGCGCAGTTTGAAGCCCTCACTCTCCTTGCGCCGCGCAATGGCCAGCCGCAACCCCTCCTCCACGAGGCTGCGCACGGTCGTCCCTTCGGCGGCGGCAAGAGCTTTTGCATCCGCCAAGAGCGCGTCAGCAATATCTATGGTTGTCTTCATATGGGTAACCATATCACTGCATTCCCGAGTCCGCTAGTCCAGAGGGTGGCGCCAGCGCAAGCCGGGAAACCGGGCGAAATCCCGGTCGGTGGTGATCAGCTCCGACCCGCTCTCGATGGCGAGCGCAGCCAGATAGGCATCGGCGACCAGGTTGCCCCGCACGTCGACCGATCGGCAGAGATCTGCGAACAACTCCCAGTTGCGCGGACCCGGCGCGACGATGACCACGTTGGGCTGGCTGCGGACCGCCACCGTGAACGACAGAGCCGATTCCAGGTCACTCCGCGTCTTGAAGAGTCGCGGATGCGTCACGACGCGGATGAAACTCGCCAGCACAGCCTCGCTGACCGCATAGGGCTGAGGCGAGTTGATGGCCTCCTCCAGCCAGCCCCGGTACTCGTCGTGCCTGGGCAGATCCTCGCGGTACGCATACACGAACACGTTGACGTCGAGCAGTATCAGCTCGGGCCTTCTTCCGGGCGGCGCTGCACATCTTCGCTCATGAGGTCGAGCAGAAGAGAAGTGTCGTCCAGGTCTACTCCCGGCAGAACCCCGTCGCCCCGAAAGGTGGGGAGTCTCACCGGTATCCGGGCCGGATGGGCGTTCCTGCGGGCCAGGGATTCCCGCAGAGCATCCTCGATCACCGCGGCCAGGGGACGCCCCTCGTCCGCGGCGGTCTTCTTCAGCTCGGCAAAGAGCTGATCGTCCAACCGTATGGTAGTCCTCATACACAAAAGCATACTCCTAGGACATCTTTATGCCAATGCTAGAAATCAGACCTCATTCTGAGCCCTGAGAGGCCGTTCGACCATCCCACCTTGGTTGTAGATTGGCATCTTGCTCTACGAACATTTGTTCGCTATACTCCGGCCTCCCACGAACATATGTTCAGGACGGAGCCAGATTTTGCTGGGTTGTATTGCTTATGTCTAATAATGCAACGTCTATTGCAATGATATGAGCGACCCCGAACATGGCAACGGCCACGCGGGAAGCCCCCAGCCGGCCGGACTACAGCGGTTCACGGTGCAGAGGATCCCTCCCACCCACGACTACATCCGCAGCCACGGCGCCCAACCGCCCACGATGCACGAGCAGGCGCCAGGCGCTGATACGGCGCCGACGAGCGGCGCCGTGCCTTTCGTGCACCTGCACGTGCACTCGAACTTCTCGTTCCTCGACGGCGGAAGCCGCATCGAGGAACTCGTCGCCAGGGCGGCTGAGTTGGGGCAACCGGCCCTGGCCCTCACCGATCACGACGGCCTCTATGGAGCGGTGCGCTTCGCCAAGGCCTGCGCCAAGCGGGGCATCAAGCCCATCTTCGGCGCCGAGGTACGCATGGAGTCGCTGTTAGCCGGCGACTCCGGCGGCGACTCAGGCGCGGGCGCCCCGCCGCCCAGCGGTCGGCCGGCGGCCGGCCCGCCTACCAACGATCCCCATCACCTGGTGCTCCTCGCCGAGAACCGCGAGGGCTATGCCAACCTCTGCCGCCTCCT
>JAFGIH010000299.1 GCA_016929985.1 Thermoleophilia bacterium
CCTGTTCGACTAGAGGCTGCAGTATCTCAGGGAGTCGTCTCTCATGGAAATCGACCAGAACGCCTTGTCTTTGGAAGTCGCCCAGTCTCTGTACGACTCGGCCCTCGCGCGGGTCTCGTCGTTGGATCGGACGGTGGGAGAGGAGGAGAGGCAAGCTCTTGAGCAGATCGACGCGACCCTGGAAACCCTAGCCACTGCTACCGTGCAGCCCGCGAACCTGAGTCTTCTGGCGAGGGCGCGCTCACTGCGGGGTATGGCGCAGCTGAGTCTGGCCTTCAAGGTGCATGATCGCGAACGGCGGTCCGAACTCATCCGGTCGGGGGCGTCTCTTCTGGATAGATCGGCCGCGGATCTGGCGTCCGGCATGCCGGCGACCGCGGTGTCGCTCATCCCGGATCAGCTCGAGGCCTTAGCGGCGGCCATGAGGGATGCCTCCGGGGAAGACAAGCAGTACTTGACTGAGGTCTACGGGGAGTCCTTTGGCAGATATGTCGCATCGCTGCAGCAGGTCGTCATGTTGCGAGACGAAGGCGCCGCGAAGGTTCTTCAGGCGGAAGTCATGGCTACTGCCGCCGGCGAGTTGGAGCCCGGGAGAGACCGGACGGTCCTTCTGTGGGAGGCTGCGGAGTTGTCGAGCCAGGCCGCGAGATTTTTCGCCGTGGTGCGTGATGAAGAGACCCTTGGAAAAGCCGTGGAGGTTCATCGGCGGATTCGAGAGAAGCTCGGGGTGGCGGGCGCCGGTGCCCAGCCGAAGGAGTCATGGTTCTACCTGATCGGCGGTGTACAAAGAGAAGGGCCGGTCTCTCGCGAGCAGTTGGAGGCGCTCCTTGCGCGCGGCGAGCTCACCACCGACACATTCGTCTGGAAGGCAGGCATGGCCGAGTGGAGGAAGGTCCTCGAGGTAGGGATCACCGCGGCTGCTGTTTCCGGCGCGGCACCCGAGGCGCCCCCCGCTGCGCTTACGCCCACGCCGCCCGCGGCAATGCCCGCGCGGGGCCGCATCTTCTGCACCAGGTGTGGCACGCAGTTGGATGTGGGCGACGCCTTCTGCCCGCAGTGCGGCCAGAAGACCTGACTCGCCCGGCCGAGGCGACGAGCGGTGCCCCCCCTCGCCGACTCGGCCTCTGCCTGCTCGGCCGGGCCCGGGCTCAGCCGTTCTGCTTCTGCGTTGCCTTCTCGACATCGTCTGGCGTTGCCGGGACGTAGATGCCGCGGGTCACGTTCGCGTCGGTCTCCACCTGCTCGAGCTCTCGGACGAGCTCTTGGGGGTCGCCGACCGGCATCACCTCGGCCCGCCGGCTGTTCACTTGGGCGGCGTGCGCGTCCAGCAACTCCGCGTACGATCGCCTTTTCAGCCTCTGCGGCTCGATCTGAGGGGCTGGGTCGAACAACGATTCGCCGTCCGCTGTCACGAGGATCTTGCCCGTGCTCAGCCGCGTCGCCAGCCCGAGGTGGACCTCTCGGCCCAGACCGTCCCGACTCTGGCCGGCGACTGCGCCCGCGACCGTATACCCATCGCCACTGACCAGCGCCGCTCCCATCGCGACGACCGCCCCCACGGCAGGGATGGCGTACCAGAACTTGAACTCATACCCTCGTTTCTGGCAGGCGTTGATAGGGCGCTCGAGCACCTCGGTCAGCTCCGGCGGCCGGGTGGCCGGATCGATCAGCTCGATGTCGGCCGTCGCGGGCACCAGGAGAGTGGTCGGGAGACGCAGTCTGAACAGCTTCAAGGCCGCGAGCACCAGGAAGGTGGGCCCGGGCTTCCAGCGCCAGTACTCTCCGTACGACACTCGTGTCGAGTCGAGCTTGAGATACTCGGTCACGGTCGGCGCCTATTCCGTCCAGGAATACGCCACCACGGGATTGCCGCCGTCGACCCAGGCCTCCATCGACCCGTCGTAGAGCTTCACGTTGGTGTAGCCGAGGAGTTGCGTGAGCAGGTACCACCAGGCCGACGCGTAACCGCCGGCGCCGCAGTAGGCGATGACTTCCTGGGTCTTGTCGTCGCCTATCACTCCGGCCGCCATGGCTGCGATCATCTCGGTGGGCTTGTAGGTGCCGTCCGCCTCCCACACCCAGATCATGGGCAGACTCCGCGCCGTGGGGATATGTCCCCGCATGTCGGCGAACACCTCCTCGATGAACACACCGAAGTAGACCTCCACATCGCGGCCGTCGATGAGCATGACCTTCCCGAGGCTTTCCTTGACGTACTCGGTGGAGACCCAGCTGGCGCTGTCGACGGGACTCTCGTAAGGCACCGGAGTGGGGGTGGTCTCCTCGGCCGTGACCTGCCGGCCCTCGGCTATCCACTTGGCGTGGCCACCGGCCAGCACCGCTACGTTCTTCACTCCCCCGTAGATGAGGGTCACCGCGACTCTGACGGCGTCGGCGTAGGCATAGGGGGGCGTTCCAGGATCGGGCGAAGGGCCGACGATCACCACCCGTGACCCACCCGTGATGCCGCAGTCGCCTATGGTCTTCATGAGGTCGGCCACTGGAGGCAGCTCGAGGACGAGCTCGCCGGAATCCGCCCAGGCCGAAAGAAGGCCGAAAGGCACCGAGATGGTCCCAGGGATGTGGCCGGCCGCGTAGAGCTCCTCGGGCCTCACGTCGACGATCACCAGATCGTCATTCAGATGGCTTTCAAGCCAATCGGTAGAAACAAACGGATCGATGGTGCGGTCCATGATTCTCAACCCTCCGGTGGTCGGTACTCAAACCCCTGACCGTGCTGCACCGATGCCGGTGCGTGGCCAGCGGTCTCTTTCGGCCTCTCGACTATATCGCGCCGCGGGCGGGATGTGGGCCCCGCCGCGCGGAGCCGTTATCCGCGCCCCGACTACGGTAAAGTGTCATTTCAACGGACCGGCTGCGACCGAGGAGGCGTCACGAGCGAGCGTCCCGACTCCTACTGTGTGAAGTGCGGCGCACCGCTCAGAGCGGAGCAACCCTTCTGTGTTGCGTGTGGGACTCCTCGCGCGACGACTCCTGCGACGCCGCCGGCCGCGGATGCGCAAGCCGCGGCGTGGCCGGGCGAACAGGCCGGTCAGGTGGCGGGTGCGGCTTCGCGAGCATCTGGAGCCGTAGCGCAGATAGCCGGATTGGCCGGGATGGGCTTCGCGCTCCCATGGCAGACGAGGGCCGGGGCCGGAAGGCCGGATATGGGGGCGTTTCTCTCGGGGGCCGCGCTCCCTGGCGCCCAGCGGGTCGTCCGTGCATCGCTCAAGAGACCGGGCATCGCGCTCGCTGCAACCACGATACTCGACGTGGCTGTGGCCGTCATCACTGGAGGCACCAGCGCACTCTACAAGGCACTGCCGCGGTTGGTGCTGGGCGGAGCCACCTCGGTGCTGTCGCTGGTGACGGGCTCAAAGGGCGGGAACATCCGCAAGGTCACGGGGATCATGGGCGGAGTCACCGCGCTCGCTCAGCTTGGCTTCGCCGTCTACACGCTCGTCACGGGGGTCGGGGAGCTCTCGGCCTGGCTGCTCGTCCCGCAGGTCGTCGCTATGGTGTCGACGCTCGTCATGGCCGTCAAGACCATGCTGACCGCCCTGAGGGGCCCGCGGTGAGCCTGGGGCTCTTCTTTCGCGCCGTGCGGCGCGCTCTGGCCGTGTTGGTTCTGGCTCTGCTCGGCGTTGCGCTCTGCGCATCCCCGGCTCAGGCAGCCGTCAAGGTCACCTGGGGTACTCTCCCCGCTGGATGGACCGTCCGCGAGACGCCCGCCGACGAGTATGGCGCTCGCTACGAGGTCTACTTCGAGAGGAGATGGGAGATCGACATCGACCACGAGTACGTGGGGATGGCGTACCTCATGGAGGACTACGCCAACTACTACGAGAGCCTGGACGAGTTTGTGGAGGCTCGCTATCTGGTCGAGCAGAGTCCGGATGACACTGACGGCGTGTATTGGGAGAAGACGTGGCATATCCGCGAATCGGGTGTCACCGACGTGGGTGGTAGGCAAGCGTATTACCTCACTCACTCCTATGACGGCAACTATGCGGATGACCCGGTCACCGATGCCCACAGAGGTACCGACTACTGGGTGGATCTTGGTGACGGAGGCGGTGCTTTCATACGCCTTGAGGTCAGCGGGGACTCATGGGGGTCACCGACCGAGCTTTCGGTGGGCGAGGTGGACGCGCTCTGGGCCGAGGCCCAGAGCATCTTCCAGTCGTGGCAGATAGACTGGGGCGGTGAGACGCCGGGCGCGGAGACCACCGGCTCTGCGTCTACCACCGTCACTCCAAGCACAGAGACGTCGGGCACTACCACCTCCATCGGCGGCACGATGGGCGCCGATGAATCGGGCGCCACACCCTGGCGTGCCGCCGCCGGGGGCGCGGCTGCGGTGGCTGCGGCGGTGGCTGCGATCCTTGGCTCGGCCGTTGGAACCTCCCCGAACAGCAAGACCAAGAACGACCCCAACCAGCCCGTCGGCTACGTCCTGCACGTGAGCGACGCCAGCCTCACTCTCGTCCCCGATCGGTCGCAGCCCTTCACGGTGCAGGTCTACCAGGTGATGCCCGATGGCCGCCCGGAGCCCGCCGCCGCCAACGTCGCCATGACCGCTCCTGGAAGCGTGGGTGTCCAGCCCGCTTCGGGACCCAGCCCGCTCTCGACGCTGGTGTGGCCTACCGGCGCCATCCCGGCCGGCTCCAGCCTGCTGGTGCAGGCGACCACGGTCGGCGGGAGTCACCAGACCACGGTGACCCTGGCGGGCGAGGGAGAGCCGACGCTGGAGGTGGCCTTCGAGCCGTCCGACAAGCAGGAACTCGTGGTGGGTGGCGGCGACCATGTGACTCTGGTGGCCGTGGTGCACATGCCGCCGCAGATGGTGGCCGACCC
>JAFGIH010000300.1 GCA_016929985.1 Thermoleophilia bacterium
ACGACGCTCGTCTCGCACGGCGGCAACGTGCCCGACTTCTCCTCCTTTATCGGACTCCTGCCGGAGCAGAGGAAGGGGATCGTCCTCCTCACCAATTCCGACCACGGACTCCCCATGATCCTGATGGAGGTCGGAGAAGGTTTGGCGGCCCTGGTGGCGGGCGAGCAACCTCCGCCCATCCGGTTCGGCTTCTTCCCCTGGATGATGCGCGCGCTGCCCCTGGTGCCGTTGGCCCAGTGCGCGGACGTGGCGGCGACGGCGCGGACGCTCAGCCGCTGGCGCCGGGAGCCGGCCCTCCGTCCCGGCGGCGGGAGTCTGTGGAAACGGCATATCGTGCCGCCGCTGGCGCCGAGTCTTGCGCTGGTGGCCGGCCTGGGGCTGCTCAGGCGCAAGGGCCTGCTCCCGTACCTCAGACTCTACATGCCCGATCTCGCGTGCATCGTGACTATCTGCGGGGGTTTCGCGGCCCTGTGGAGCGTCGCCAGACCGCTGATGATGCTGGTCTTCGGCCGGCTACCGAGGCGGAACGGCCACCCACTCTAAGGGATCGACCACCACCACTCCCGGGATGGAGACGAATCCGGCATCGACCGTGAGTATCTCCCGTAGGCCCTGCCGGCGTGCCACCGCGGCATGCACCAGGGCACGGGCTGAGGCCCGAGCCGCAGCAGGGGTACGAGCGCCGAGCCGCCTCGCCTCGTCGACATCCTCGAAGGTCACGGGTAGGACCCGCTGAACGGCGGCGGCGATGGCCTCGAACGTCGGCTGGATGTCGCCCTGCCGGCCGATGCTCCGGTAGCGATGGAGCACCTCCTGCAGCGTCTCGGCGCTGGTGACCAGCGCCACCTCGTCGGCTGCACCGGCGCGCAGGATGCGGGCGCACGGTTCCTTGAAACGGCTCTCCGATCCCATCGCGTACATGAAGATGGTCGTGTCGACGTACACGGCGCGACCTAGTCGGAACTGTAGCGGGCGCCCAACTCGCGGGCCAGCTCCTGCGGGTCGTCAGGCACCGGCACCGAGAGGCTCAGGCCTCTCTCAAGCGCCCGCTCGCGGCACGGCACATCGTCAGCGTCCAGCTCACGGGCTATCGCCCGGCGCACCATCTGGGCGACACTGAGATGGTCCGCCGCAGCCCGGCGTTCGAGCCGCTCGAGAGTCCGCTTGTCGAGTCGTAGTTCCAATCTGGCGTCCAGCTTAGCCACGGGACTCCGCCTTGTCCGTACAACCTTGGTAGTACATTATAGCGCACCAGCGCGCTCACAGACCCGATCCGGCTTGCCCAGCCCTCTCGGCTAGAGCAACGATAAGGGTCTCGCGCTGCGACTGTAGCGGCACCTCGGCGTGCTTCACTCGAGAGGCAGAGGCGGCTTCTCCATGTCGACGGTCAGTACTCCGCCGTGGGCGATATTGGCGGGATCGACTTCGTTGATCTCAACGACTATGTCCTCGGTGTCGGAGGGTACCCCGAGAGCCCTGGCGACCGCGTCCGTGATTTCCCTGACGATCCTTCTCTTCTGCTCGAGAGGTCGTCCCTGCAGGATGTTCATCGAAACGTAGCGCACAGCCAAAGGAGAATCCGCTTGGCTGTACTCAACCGCGGGCGCGCAGTCTTCGAGCCGAACCTCAAGAAACGATACTTCCCGCTTCACCATTTCCAGGGGCAGACCCACGTTCCTGGCTACCGCTTCCGCGATATCCCCGGCCAGCGCCCTCTTTTTCTCAGTCGCCATTCCCTCTAGAACAGACACCACTATGTGAGGCACGATTCACTCCTAAGACCTTGTAACGCTATCCCGGCCGGCCACGACCTACTTGAGTAGTCGCGGCAACCAGTTCACCATGTCCGGAACCAAGAACAGAAGTACCACAACAGCGATATTGCATACCGCGAATGGCCAGACTCCCCTCCATATGGTGCCTAACTTGAGGTCGGTCGAGCTGGCCAGGATGAAGTTGTTCAACCCGTAGGGTGGCGTGTAGGCACCGATGTTGATCACCATCACGAGGACTACCCCGAACCACAACATATCGATGCCTACACCCTTGAGTATGGGCGTCAATATGGGCATGGTTAGAATGAGGACGGTTATGGTGTCCACGAAGAAGCCGATGACGAAGTAGAACATCAGTATGACGACGCCAACGAGGGAGGGCGGCAGGCCACCCAGAAAGCCGCTCAACATGTCGCCCAGTCCGCCGACGGTCAGCACGCGACCCATGATCATGCTGCCCAGCACCATGAAGATCATAATGGCGTTTGTCTTGGCCGCCTCAAACAAGGCCGACCAGAAGCTCTTCAGGTTGACGCGCCTCATCGCGACGGCGATGACAAGGGCGAGAAAGGCTCCGATCCCTCCGCCCTCGGTCGTGGTGAAGATGCCGAAGTAGATCCCGCCCATCACCAGAAGGAACAGTAGCGCTATGGGGCCGCTGGTCTTGAAGGAACCGAACTTCTCCTTCCAGGTGAACTTCTCTTCGGAGATACCGGCCAACTCCGGCCGCAGTCGACACCAACCGTAGATGGTAATCATGAAACCAGAAGAAAGGACCACCCCCGGCACGATGCCGGCGATGAACAGCTCGCCGATGGATACCCCCGTGAAGATGCCGTAGAAGAT
>JAFGIH010000301.1 GCA_016929985.1 Thermoleophilia bacterium
CCGTGTACATGCCGCCGCTGTTCTCGCGGATGATGGCGTAGTCGATCTCCTTGGGCCCCTTGTTCTTGATGGGGGTCTCCACCCCGGGGATGAGGCGGACGGGCCGTAGGTTGATGTACTGGTCGAGCTCGAAACGGGCCTTGAGCAGGATGCCCTTCTCCAGGATGCCCGGAGCCACTTCGGTGTGGCCCACCGCGCCCAAGAGGATGGCGTCGTGCTGCTTGAACTCCTCGATAGCCGAGTCGGGCAGAGTCTCACCGGTGCGCATGTAGCGCTCGCCGCCGAAGTCGTACTGAGTGACGGAGTACGAAAAGCCCGTGGCCGCGGCGGCGACTTGGAGCACCTTCAGTCCCTCGGCGACCACTTCCGGTCCGGTGCCGTCGCCGGGCACCACCGCTATCTTGTATTCCATGTCGGTCCTTTCAGTCGTAAGCAACGCAGATGCGAAGCCCGGCGTTGCGACGCTCAGTTCGCCGCGGCGCGGGTCTTCAAATAGGGCAGCAGGCCGCCGGCGGCCACCAGTTCCTGCATGAAGGGCGGCAGCGGTTGGGCCTGATAGGTGACGCCGGTAGTGAGGTCGGCGATCTCGCCGGTGGTCAGGTCTACCGTCAGCTCGTCGCCTTGTTTGATGCCATCCACAGCCTCCGGCGCGATCAAGATGGGCAGGCCGGTGTTGAAGGCATTCCGGTAGAAGATGCGGGCGAAACTCTTGGCGATGACCACCGAGACCCCGGCACCCTTGATAGCGATGGGAGCGTGCTCGCGCGACGAGCCGCAGCCGAAGTTCTCTTTGGCCACGATGATGTCGCCCGGCTGCACCTTGCCTGCGAAGGCAGGGTCGGCGTCTTCCATGACGTGCTGGGCCAGCTCTTCGGCGGTCTTCATATTGAGGTAGCGGGCCGGGATGATGAGGTCGGTGTCGACATCGCGGCCGAAAGTCCAGGCATGTCCGCGCAGCGCTGTCATGACTGCCTCCTTCCCTCGGCGGGAGTAGGCGCCCCGATCTGATCGGGAGTCGCAATGTAGCCGGCTATCGCGCTGGCCGCGGCCACATACGGGCCGGCCAGGTAGACCTCGGAACCGGGGTCGCCCATGCGGCCCACGAAGTTGCGGTTGGTGGTCGAGACGGCCCGCTCGCCCTTGGCCAGCACGCCCATGTGGCCGCCCAGGCAGGGTCCGCAGGTGGGAGCGGAGACTGCCGCCTCCGCGTCGAGGAACACGTCGAACAAGCCTTCGTCCATGGCCTGCTTCCAGATGGCCTGCGTAGCCGGGATGACAAGGCAGCGGATGTCTTTGTGCACCTTGCGCCCGCGCAGGATGTCCGCGGCCTGGCGCAGGTCTTCGATGCGCCCGTTGGTGCAGCTGCCGATGACCACCTGGTCGATCTTGATGGAGTTAAGCTCGTCGGCCGGCTGAGTGTTGGAAGGAAGGTGCGGCTTGGCCACCATGAGCGGCACGTCCTCGGCCTTCCAGGAGTAGGTCTTCTCGTAGACCGCGTCGGAATCGGAGGCGAAGTAGACAGGTTCGCGGCGGAACCTGCCCTCGACATAGGCCTTGGTGATGTCGTCGGGGGCGATGATGCCGCTCTTGCCGCCGGCCTCGATAGCCATGTTGCAGATGGTGAAGCGCGAGTCCATGGACAGACCGCGGATGGCGGACCCGGTGAACTCCATAGCCTTGTAGAGAGCGCCGTCCACCCCTATCTGGCCGATGGTGAAGAGAACGATGTCTTTACCCGTGACATAAGGGCCCGGGGCGCCCTCAAAATCGAACCGATGGCTCTCGGGCACCCGGAACCAGTCTTCACCCATCGCCATCGCGCCCGCCAGATCGGTGGACCCCACCCCGGTGGCAAACGCGCCCAGCGCGCCGTAGGTGCAGGTGTGTGAATCGGCCCCCAGGATGGTGTCGCCCGGTCCCACCAGCCCCTGCTCGGGGAAGAAGGCGTGCTCCACGCCCACGCGGCCCACGTCGTACCAGTGAGTGAGCCCGTGCTTCTTGGAGAACTCGCGCATCTGTTTGACCAGGCCGGCCGACTTGATGTCTTTGTTGGGCGTGAAATGATCGGGGATGACCACGATCTTGTCGGGATCGAACACGCGGTCGAATCCGGCCTTCTCGAACTCGTCGATGGCCACCGGGGCCGTCACATCGTTGCCGAAGCAGAAATCGAGCTTCGCCATGATGAGATCGCCCGGAGCGACCGACTCCTTGCCGGCGGCTCTGGCCAGTATCTTCTCGGTGATGGTCATAGCCATACCATCTTCCCCCGTTCACTAGAGGCTTGCTGCGGCGGGCACGTCCGCACACAGACAGGCGCGGACGGAGCAGTCATTTTATTCCACGAGTGTACACACGCGCAACCGAGCCTCGAAGAACACGTGGTAATCACGCGTCGACTTGCGCGCGGTCTGCCTGGTACCAAAGTCCGGTACACACTCACCGACTGCCTCACAGCGCCGTGAGTCTAACGATGTGCTCCGCCCCGCGCTGCTGAAAAGCCTATGTGAACCCAGGTGCTACGCTAGACGCATGGCAAAGCGGAGCCGCAAGAGACGCATCGTCCTCTGGTCGCTGGTCGCGGTGGGCATCCTCGTGGTGCTACTCGGACTGGCCATCCTCATACCCAACCTGGTCATCACCCGGTCGGCCGATGACTACATCGTGCAGGATCCCGGAGACGCGCCGGCCGCGCAGTGCGCCATCGTGCTCGGGGCCCGGGTCTACGACACCGGCGTCCCCGCCCCCATGCTCGCCGACCGCCTCAGGACGGGTGTACGGCTCTACAAGCTCGGCAAGGTCGAGAAACTGCTGCTCTCGGGCGACCACGGCCAAACCGACTATGACGAGGTCAACGTGATGCTCGACTACGTCCTGGAGCTGGGCGTCCCCGAGGAAGACGTCTTCACCGACCACGCAGGCTTCGACACCTACGACACCATGTACCGGGCGCGCGACGTGTTCAAGGTGACCGACTGTCTGGTGGTCACCCAGGAGTTCCACCTCTCCCGTGCCGTCTACACGGCCCGCGAGTTGGGACTGGAGGCTACCGGTGTCGTCGCCGACATCCAGCCTTACGCAAACGAGTTCAAGAACGCCGCGCGAGACTGGCTCGCCCGTGTGAAGGCCGTCCTCCAGCTGCACATCACACATCCCGAGCCCCGCTATCTCGGTCCGCAGATCCCCATCGACGGTGACGGGCGGGCCACGCGGGGCTGAAAAAGCGCGGGTGCCGGCCCGATCGACTGCGCAGGCGCCAGGCTCCGCCACAGGCCCCCCTCATGAGACCCCGACCTACTCCCGATAAGACGTCTGTACCCCCTAGAGGCAAAGTAGACAGACGGAGTGTGGGGAGCGCTCAGCACATCATGAGCCATCGGACCATCGCCAAGGTGTTGCTCGTCACTGCGGTGTGCGGAGCGCTCGCGGGCCTCGGAGGCTGCGGTGGCGGCACCGGGCCGCCCTCGAGCTCGACCACCAGCACCACCGTGTCCGAAGACAGCGCGGCCGCCGCCGCGATCTCCCAGATGGCCGGCTACACCACGGCGCTGGAGGGGTGGTCTGCAAGGTTCGCCGAGTTGGCCACGGGCTGGGGCAGAGCGGCCCTCGACTTCGCGGACCCGATGCGGCCCACCGACGGCGAGATGGAAAGAGCCCAAGAGTTCATC
>JAFGIH010000302.1 GCA_016929985.1 Thermoleophilia bacterium
GGAGCACGCATAATCGCGGCCGCCGACGCCTACCACGCCATCCGGTCCGACCGGCCTTACCGATCGGGCAGGACCCACAGAGAGGCTGTGTGCGAGATCCGTAGGTGTAGTGGCGGACAGTTCGATCCTCACATCGTCGACACGTTGTTCGACGTGCTTCAGACCGATGAGAGGCTGCGCGAGCTGCTCCTGCCCGAATCGGAACGCCTGCGATCGGAGGGACCCCCGCCATCTCGGGCGGTATCGCCCGCCGCCACGGTGCTTAGCGACCGCGGAGCGTAGGACGAGGTCCGCCGCCCCCCGTCAGAACATCACAGCCAGTCCGTACAGGTGCCACACGAACACGCCTGCAAAGACCAACAGCATCCCTATGGCAGCGATGAGAGCCTTGCGATACCGCTTCAGTTGCCAGGCAAGAAGGCTCGCCAAGAGCACGGCGAGCACTTTGAAGATGCCCGCGCAGGCCGGATTTGCCTCAAACAAGAAACCCATGATGGGGTTGCCCTCATGGAACCCGTGGGCCAAGGCATTGAGAGTCAACGCAAAATCGGCGATGTTGAGGACGTTGGTCGCGACCAGCAGCCAGAAAAGCACCCTGGGCTGATTGCGCAGGCCCACCAGCGTGCAGTGAAGCATCCCGGCGTCCGACGTCTCCAGCTCTCTCCTGTCGAAACCGGTCCGCTGGTCCCTGAACGTATACTGCCTCTGCCGGCGCCTGTCGCCGACACGGCGCTCCCGTTGGGCCTTGTCGCGCATATCGCCGAGTATACCGTCTCAGTCGTCGTATTACACTGGCTCAGCAGTTCCCTCGCTAGGAATTGTACCCGCCTTGAGCCGCTCCCACTCTTTGTAGAGCACCGGGGCCGCAAAGACCAAGCCGATGATCGAGACGATCCCCGCCAGGCTGATCACAAAGCCGGACACGTATTCGTACAGAAATGGAGCCGCCAGCGTGCCGAGCAGCCCGGCGACCTGGATACACGTCTGCTCGAGCCCCTGGACACTCCCCAGCCAGCGCGGCGGTACAACCTGCACAAGGAAGGCCGCTTTGGCCGGATAGGACCATGCCACCGCAAGACCTTCTATGACGCTGAACACGAGAAATAGGGTCAGATTGGTGGTCGACCCGTAGACTATCCAGGCCACCGCTGAGACCAGGTACCCCGAGAACATCAGAGCCCACCTGTTGTGACGGTCGGCCAGATAGCCCCCCAAGAAGGACAAGAGCATGGGGATACTGAAAGCCACCCACGTCAAACTGACAAAGCTCATGGACGCACCAAGGTGGCGCAACCAGAGGCTCCACAGGACCTCCCACACTCCCATTGCGAAGTGTCCGGTGAAAGCTACGACGAAGAATGCCGCCACCGGTTTCGTGATCAACTGCCGGTACAACGGCCGCACGACTTTGATCTCGCGCCGACGCCGTGCATGTTCCGGTTCCTTGATGGCGATCAGCAGCACCAAGGCGGTGACGGTCGACAGAGCGCAGCCGAAGAGGAAGATCGCGTAGAAGGCCCAGGTACCCCGCCCTCCCCCGAGATTGTAGAGGGGCACCGCCAGGAGAGGGCCGGCCACCAACCCGCCGAACTGGGCCGTCGTATACCATCCGTAGGCCTGGCTGCGGGTCTGCTCGGTCGACAGATCGGCTATGAGGGCCTGACCCGCCGGAGTGACGCCTGCCGCACCTATGCCTTCCAGTAGCCTAAAAAGGATGAACCACCATGGATTCGTAGTGGAGATGAAGAGTCCGGACGCCAAGGCATACAGGACCACCCCAGCCACGATGACAGGCTTGCGGCCTATGGAATCGCTTAGTCTACCCAGCGGAGCCGCAAAGAGGAAAGTGCCGACGTAGTACGCTGCCGCGATAACACCGATAGACCAGACCGAAGCGTGAGCCTGCTCCTGGAGAAACACCGGGAGATACGGCAAGATGGCACCGAACCCCGACCACACGACGAACCCCGCCGCACAGATTATGGCAAGCTGGAACCACTGGGTCCGCTCGGGGCCTTGATATGAGTCACTTGTCTCAGCAGGGTTCATGTGGGAACTTTGCATAAGATCGATGGGAATCGGCTGCGCTGGAGAAGCGCAACCATCCAGGCTACCACGTCACGGACCACCGTGACTATGCGGGAGGAGAGATGTCGGAGCATCCAGGACGGGAGTTCCAAGAACAGACGTCCTACCACAGAGAGTCCATGGAAGAGCACGAACTCGACTGGCGCAGTAAGCCGCCTGTCTACAAGTTCTACAGCTACGCCCCGGTTATCGGCTTACCCGATCCCGCACCCGCCCTAGACGAGTATCCGGGCCCGGATATCTACCAGTGTGTCTCGCGGCGGCGCAGCGTGCGCTCGTTCGGGGCTACCCCTCTGTCTCTGCTCGAACTCTCCAGGCTTCTGTGGGCCTCGGGAGGCATCACAACCTCTTACATCACCCCTCACGGCCAGGATTTCTACAGGGCCGCCCCCACCGCGGGCGCCCTCTACCCCATTGAGACCTATGTGGTGGTCAACAGAGTCGAGGGACTCGAGCCCGGCCTTTACCACTATCGAGTCGCCGGGGTGGACATCTTGGAGAGGCCCATCACCGAGGGAAGCCACGCGCTGGAGCAGCTCAAGACCGAGGACCTCAGAGGCGAGATCTCAGCCGCGGCACTCGACCAGCTCATGTGCGCCAAGGCCGCGGCCGTCTTCGTTTGGACTGCGGTGTTCGCCCGGTCCATCTGGAAATACCGCGAACGCGCGTACCGCTACTTCTATCTGGATGCCGGCCACATGGCCGCCCAGCTTTCACTGGCCGCGGTCGCACAGGGCCTCGGCAGCTGCCCTATCGCCGCCTTCTATGACGACGAGGTCAACGGGCTCTTGGGCATCGACGGGGAGTCGGAAGGCATCGTCTACATGACCGCCGTGGGCAGACCGAGCCGTCCGTTTGGCACCAAGGCCGACGTCCGCCATACTGCGCGACCCAAGGAATAGCAGGGGCGCTACTCCGAAGCCGGTCCTCGTCGGGATGGGGTGATCCTCAGACCCTCCGGTGTCGATGGTCGTCACGCCACCGCCTTCCGCGAAGCGCGGTCTGCCGAATCGGAAAACATTCGTCCGTCTCTTGACTTTTACCGACAATTCCTGTCACATTTTTCGACAGGACCTGCGACCCGCGGAGCATCCTATGACCTACGACCTCGACACCATCGATCGTCGTATCCTTGCCCTCCTCAAAGAGGACGGGCGTATGCCCTCCTCGCAGATCGCTCGCCGCATCGGCGCGGTCTCCGAACGCTCCGTGCGCTATCGCATCGACCGCCTGAGGCGCTCGGGCGTGCTGCGCATCGCCGCGGTCCTCAATCCCCTGGCCCTCGGCTACACAAGCACAGGAGACGTGCTCATCGATCTCACCCGGGTCCGCACCATCATCGTCCCGTGGAAGCTCAAGGAGGAATGCGACTGGGGCGCGCCGGCGAAGCCGGCCGAGGGAGGGGCGCCCATGAGATGACCCTTACGGCGGCACACAGCAGGGTGGCTGATGTGCAAAGGCGAGTGTGCACTGTGCGTACACCGATACCTTGGGGGTCATTATGCAAGGACAAGGTGAGATCACCTTCGCCCGCAAGGCCAGCGGCCTCGTGCGCGGACTGAGTATGTGGGACGCCTTTGGCGTCGGTTTCATGAACCAGGGCCTCACCCCGAGCATCTGGGTCATGGTGAGTCTGGGCCTCAGCGTCTACATGGGTGGCAATCTCATCATCGCCACCATCCTCTCTCTCGTTCTGGCCGGCATCGGTTTCCCGCTTGTCTGGGGCATCCTGGGCGGCTCGATGCCGCGGTCGGGCGGAGAATACATCTACAACTCCCGCATCCTGCACCCGCTGATCGGCATCGGGGAGTCTTTCGGTAACGCGTTCATTTGGCTCATGTGGATCTACGTCCTGGCTCCGTGGATGGCCGACCCTGGTTCGGTCATGTTGGCCGACTTCATGGGGTGGGAGTGGCTCTACAACGGAGAGACCGAGCAGTTCTTGGGCGGGCTCTCATACTCATGGGGCTCCTTCGTCATCGCCACCATCGCCAGCATCGTCGCCTTCTTGTTCGTGGTGTTCGGGGTGAAGGTGTTCGCGCGGGTGCAGAAGGTGGTCATGGGCTTGGGTCTTATCGGCGCCGTGATCATCGTGATCGTGCTGCTGTCGTATAGCAAGCAGGACTTCATCACCGCTTGGAACACCATGGCCGCCGAGAACGGGTCGTACGACTACAATGGCTTCATCGCGGCCGCCAGCGCCGCGTCAGGCACCGAGATCCCGACCACCTGGAACTGGTACGACACCTTCGGGGTGATGGTGGCGGGCTCGTGGTTGTTTGCCTACAGCTACTGCATCACTTTCATTGCCGGCGAGGTCAAACGGCCCGACAAGAGCATCATCCTGTCGAACCTCTCCGCCATCATCGTCCCGGCGATATTCATGATCCTCACCGCGGTGGGACTCTACCGGCTGGTGGACTTCAACTTCCTCTCTGCTACGGCCTGGGTCGACGAGAACGGCCTGGAGGGCTTCAACATGCCTTTCAGCCCGCACTTCGTGGGATTGGCAGCCGTGGTGATGCACAACAAGGTGCTCTTGTTCTTCATGGCCTTCTCGTTCTTGATGTTCACGCTCTGGTGGGTCTCACTCTCCTACCTGGCCTTCCCGCGCATCATCTTCGCCTGGGGCATGGACCGCATGGGTCCCAAGTGGTTCACCGATGTCAACGCCCGCTGGGCTTCGCCGGTCAAGAACTACATCCTCGGCTTTGTGCTCGCCGAGATCCTCATCGCGATCTATGTGTTCTGGCTCAACGAGCCCTTGCAGGGCCTGTCGGTGACCGCGCTCGAGATCTTCTCGGTGTTTGGTGTCACAGCCATCGCGGCGGCCCTCTTCCCCTTCTCCAAGCGGGCCAAGGGCATCTGGGAGTCGTCTCCATATCGGAGATGGAGCATATTCAAGATCCCCGTGGTCACGCTGGGCGCGGTCGTCAACCTCGCCTATCTGGTGATCCTCGCGGTGTTCTTCTTCTTCCAGGACACCAACCTCGAGGGCTTCACCCTGCTCACCGGCATGCTCATCCTGGTGACCTGGGCGCTTGGTATCGCCTGGTATTTCTTCTGGAGCTGGCGGGCCAAGCGGACCTCCGGCATCGACACGTCCATGCTAACCGAGGAGTTGCCGCCCGAGTGATCTTTTGTCCAGGTCAAGGCACGCTTGGGAATTCGCCAAGCCGTAAATGTGGGAGCCGCCGCACGCGCGGTGGCTCCCGTGGCACCGATCGGCCGCCCGGGCGCCCGCGACGCGGCCGCCCGGCCCTGCCACTGAAGGAGTGATACGTGCTGAAGCTGTTCTACGTCACCGATATCCACGGATCCAACGTCTGCTATCGCAAGTTCCTGAACGCCCTCCCTATCTACGGCGCCGATGTGGCGGTACTCAACGGCGACCTCTTGGGGAAGGTCCTGGTACCTCTGGTGGAGAAGGCCGGTGGCCGCCGGGAGTGCCACCTCATGGGCCAATACACGGAGATGACCACACCCGACGAAGTGGCCGCTACCAAGAGAGTCATCGAGAACGCCGGGTACTACTGGGTAGAGCAGACGCGAGAAGAATATGCGGCGGTCAAGAACGATCAGGCGGCCATCGACGCCCTCTTCAAGAAGCGGGCTGTCGAACGCATAGAGGAGTGGCTGACCCTAGCCGACGAACGGCTGGCCGGTAAGGATACGACCGTGTTCATCTGCCCGGGCAACGATGACTGGTGGGAGATCGACGATATGATCATCCGGTCGAAGACCCTCCGGCCCTGTGATGACACAGTCGTGGAGTTCGATGGTTTCAAGATGGTCTCCTCGTCGCGCTCGAACCCCACTCCATGGGGCACCCCCCGCGAGGGACCTGAGGAGGAGTTGACCGAGTACCTCGAGCAACTGTGCCAGAAGGTCGGGAACTCGCCCAGGGATTTTGAGAACGTCATCTTCAACTTCCACGTGCCCCCGTACGGCTATTCGCTCGATCTCTGTCCGAAGCTCGACGCCAACATGCGCATGGCCGCGGAGGAGAAGATTCACGCGGGCAGTCTAGGAGCCAAGCAGGTCATCGAGAAGTACCAGCCCCTGCTTGGTCTCCACGGCCACATCCACGAATCACGCGGAGCCCAGAAGGCGGGGCGCACCCTTCTCATCAATCCGGGGAGCGAGTACTCCGAGGGCATCCTCAAAGGCGTGATGGTCATGCTGGACAAGAAGAAGGTCAAAGACTACGTGTTCACCTCGGGCTAGACAGGAAGCGAGCGAGTTATGCCCAAACCGTTCATACTCCCCAAAGATATCCCCCTCGACCGGTACCCGAAGCCCGAGGTCTTTCTGAGTGAAGGCAGGAGGATCGTGGACGCGGCCCGTGAGGCCGGTCTTTCCATGCGAGTGATGGGACCGCTGGCTCTGCACTACTACTTCCCCGACCACGTGGACCTCTACGCCCGGTTGGAACGTTTGGGCGAGCGCTACTTCACCGACATAGACTTCATGGCCGACGGCAAGAGCGGCGGCAGGATGAAGGGCCTCATGGAGAGGCTCGGATACGAGTGTGACGTCAATACCCTCATGATGACCGGTAAGACCCGGCAGATCTACTACGGCGGAGCCGTCCCCATGATCGACGTCTTCCTGGACAAGCTCGACTACTGCCACGAGATCGATTTCAAGAATCGCCTGGGTTTCGACGACTACTCCATATCGCTCACCGATATCGCGCTCCAGAAGCTGCAGATCTGGGAGATCAACGACAAGGATCTGAAGGACATCGAGTTCCTCATGACCGTGGCCGACATCGGCGAGGACGACGCGAACAAGATCAACCGGGCCCACATCGCCCAACGACTTGCCGACGACTGGGGCTTCTGGTATACGGCTACTACCAACCTTGGTAGGGTGAAGGCCCACGTGGACGGCGTGACCGCGTTCGACGAAGCCCAGAAAGCCTACGTCAGGCAACGGTGCGACGAGATGCTGGCACGCGTAGAAGCCGAGCCCAAGACCAAGAGTTGGCAGAAGCGGGCCAAGAAAGGTACCGACAAGATCTGGTACAACCAGAACTTCAGCGACTGGTAGACGCACGGCGGCTCCCCCGGGAGCTTGGGTGCGCCGCCCCGGGTGAGGCATAGAGGTCGTAGCGTGAAGAGAACTTGGATATGGTCGGGAGTCGTGCTGCTCCTTCTCGTCCTGTTTTCGCCGTCGTGTGTCGACATCTCATGCGCAACATGGGAGCCCGGCGGTCCTACCTCCCAACCGCCCGCAACGGCAAAACCGGCTACCACCCAACCGAGTGGCGATACCTCGACCACGTCGGCTACGCCTGCCACCTTCGCCACGACGACCACCCAGCGGACTCCGACCACCTTCGTCACAACGACCTCCCAGGTGACTCCGACCACGCGTGCCACCACTACGACCACTGCGTACACCACCACGACGCTTGGCCCGGTGGACGCCTACCGGGCCGAGATGCGCGCTTGGAAGAACACCTACGCCGCGGACATGGCCGGGCATTACGAGACCGTCAAGGGCATGAAGAACCCGCTTAGGCCCAGCCAGACAGAAGTCCAGGCGGCCAAGGACCTGGATGCGTTACTCGACCGCATGGTCGGCGACCTCGAGCGCATCAAACCACCCGCTAGATACTCCAACCCTCACGCAAACTACCTGGCCTCGCTGGACGAACTCTCGAGCAAGGTGCACGACCTGGCTGTGTCCTTGGACGATGGCAAGAGCGTGCAGATAGTCAAAGCCATAGCCGAGATAGCCGTGACTTGGGAACGGGGCGAACCCGCTCGTGTCGCCATGGAGAGGACCCTCGGCTTCTCTCTGTCTTCACAAGACTGACGAGCGCCACCGACAGAGCAAAAGGCCCGCGCAACGGGTCACAGCTCTTTGTTGGTCACCATGCGCAGGCTGTAGAGAACCGAAGGGTGGTAGGCGCCGCCGTGCATGGCCCAGATCGCGCCAAGCGCTTCGAACTCCAGCGGGACCAACGTGAAGAACAGCTTCTCCATACGCGGCGGAAAGGTGTTATCGGGATGAGTCGTGCCCGATGTGTACGCGGGCTTGTCTTGGAACAATCTGATGGTCTTGTAGAGGCAGGAGAGACTCTTGTCGTACTCCCTGAAGCGGAACGAGAAAAGCAAAAAGAGCTCGACGGAGTCCAGTAGCTCAGGCCGGCCAAGCCCACTACCTTGGTAGGCGCTCACCTTGAGGTTGACTACGCTGATGACGGCGCCACGCGTGTCAGACTGGTCGGAAAGGACCGCGGCCCCCTGGAGAAGCACCTCATCATCCGACAACTCCAACCGGTGGCGGAGTTCGCGACGGATGTACTCGAGGGTGATGTCCATGGGTCCACAGTATAGGCCTCTCGCCGTCTGAGGCAAAGCTCCACACCCACGCCGTCACGAGGTTAGTTCCGAGCCGGTTCGAGGTACTAGAGTATGAAAGACTGCGAGGGAGGCAGAGTGAACGCGTACGACATCATGACCGAATGGGACAACGTGACGGGCAAGGGCCCTCGTTCGAAGGAAGATCTCGATAGGGATATCCCACCTCTGCTGGCGGGCAGAGACTATGAAGAATGGAAGTCCGCCCTCGAGGCCAGCGACATCCGAGCCATCAGGCAGGGGATGAAGATCTGGGGCATGCCGGAAGAGCCTCTGAAGCCGTTCGAAGTTGAAGAGGCAATCGAGACCGCCGAAAGGCCGTACCACCCGCCAGAATCCTAGCAGCCGCAGCATGACGGCACGAGCGCGGGGCAGACGCCCTCTCCGGGCGCCGGCCCCGCGCCCCCGTCCTGGCCCGGCTCTTGCAGGCTGAAACCCTACTTCTTGCCGTTCTTGGCAGGGCTTGAAGGCTTCTTGGCGCCGGCCTTCTTGTCTGCCGCGGTTTTTGTCTCGGCCTTGGTCTTCTTGCTTGCCGCTGTCTTCTTATCGGCTTTGGCCTTCTTGGCTGCCGCCGCCTTCTTCTCTTTGGCCGCCTTCTTGGCCGCCGCCTTCTTCTCCCGAGCGGCTCTGTCGGCCGCGGCCGCCTTGTCCGCCGCCTTCTCCGCCGCCACGACGGCGGAGGGCTTACGCCTTTTGCGTTTCTTCGCCGTGTCGTCTGACTTCCCAAACACCTTCGACACAGCGTCAATGATCGTCTGAAGGGTGCTGTTCACACCCGCCTCCCGTTTAGAGATGTCCGCCTCCGTCAGTGCGCTCCCACCAGCATAGCAACGAGGCAGTCAACTCGTAAGGGCGCCCCGCATCCTCTTGAGCGCCTCGGCGAGCACCGAGCGGCTGCAACCGAAGTTGAGCCTCACGAAGCCCGCTCCATCGAATTCAGCGCCGTCGGAGAGTCCCACTCCTGCCTCCTCGAAGAACGACACCGGGCTCTCCAGCCCAGATCCGCTCACGTCGATCCACGCTAGATACGTCGCCTCGACATGGGCCACGCTCAGCCCAGGCATCGTCGCGATCTCCCGCTCCACAAGGTCCCGGTTGCCTCGCAGATAGGCAAGGAGCGCCTCTCGCCACCCTCCGCCTCCCTCGTACGCCGCCTGGGCAGCCACGTAGCCCAAGACGTTCACGTGCGGCACTATGCCCTCCATGGCCCGCAAGAACGAGGCGCGCAGCCCCGGGTCGGCGATGATCGCGAAAGAACACCCGAGGCCTGGAGTATTGAACGTCTTACTGGGGGCCATGAGAGTGACGGTGCGGGCTGCCACCGCGGGCGATAGGGTCGCGATGGGCACATGCCCCTTATCCTCGTCAAGCACCAGCCCCGCGTGGATCTCGTCTGAGCCGATGATCAGATCGTGCCGCTCCGCGATCGCTGCAAGATGGGAGAGTTCCTCGGCCGACCAGACGCGTCCCACCGGATTGTGCGGTGCACAGAGCAAGAGCAGCCCGGTCCGCGGAGACACGGCGCACTCCAGAGCATCCAGATCCATCTCCCAACGACCTGCTGCCTGCACGAGCGGTACCCTCAC
>JAFGIH010000303.1 GCA_016929985.1 Thermoleophilia bacterium
ATGGGGCTCTCGGGGGCTACCAGCCGCTCGACCAGACCGGGGGGCGCCAGACCGTCCGAGGCGGGGATCGTGGGCTCAAGGCGGGGGCTCGAAGGAGCGAACTGGCCGCCGGGCACGTCGAGGTTGCCGGTGATGGCCGCTATCAGGCAGATGGCGCGAATGGTGGACGTGCCGTCGTTGGCCTGGTCACCGACGCCGTTCCCCATCTTGATGAAGGTGGGGTGGGTGGTGCCGATGAGCCGGGCCGTCTCCCGGATCTGCTCTGTCGAGAGGCCGGTGATGGGCGCCGCCCACTCCGGCGTGAACGCGCGGACGTGCTCGGCCAACTCGTCGAAGCCGTGGCACCATTCAGCCACGAAAGCCGTGTCGTACAGGTTCTCGGCGATCAGCACGTTGAGGAACGCAAGAGCAAGCGCGCAGTCGGTGCCGGGCCGCACGGGGAGCCACATGTCGGCCTTGCTCCCCATGGGGTCCAGCATGGGGCGGATGTCAAGGAGCTTCGTACCACCCTGCAGGGCGTTCAGGATGGCCCTGGGGGCGCCCTGGTTGACGCCGGAGTTCTCCACGTTGGCGCCCCAGTTGACAATGAGCTTGGTCTTGCGCCAATCGTCCGGCGCCATGCTGACGTAGCCCATGGTGACCTTCATGGCCGCCATGCGGGGCGTGGCGCAGATGGCGCTGTGCATGTAGTTGGGACTGCCGTGCACGTTCAGGAAGCGCCGGCCGAGTAGGGCCAGCACCGGCCAGTACTCGGGGGAGAGCACGCCGTATGATTCCGGCCCGTATTTCTCCTTGGTCTCTTTCAGCCTGGCGGCGATGGTGTCGAGTGCCTCGTCCCAGGTGATGCGTTGGAACTTGCCTTCTCCCTTGGCCCCGACCCGCTTCAGGGGATACTGGAGGCGGTCGGCGGCGTACACGAACTGCGGCCCGGTGAGGCCCTTCGCGCAGAGGGATGTGGAAGTGGCCAGCCCGTTGTTAAACGCGTCGGGGTTGCCCTCCACACGGACGAACCTGCCGTTGCGTACGTGGCAGAGGATGCCACATTGGGGCTTGTACGACCCGCATCCGTGGCAGAGAGTGGGGATGACCTTGTCGGCGGTCTCTATGCGTTCCGCGCTCAACAGCTTCTCCTTCGGCAGCGGTCTGTCAACGGAACAGTCCCCCCGCGAGAGAGAATAGCACCTAGTGGGTGACGGGCGGCAGCGCCGCCTGGCCGGCCGCCAAGGCGTCCGGCAACTGCTCCCCCGGGCCCATGCAGCGGTCCCTACCTGCGGCCTTGGCCTCGTAGAGCCTCTTGTCGGCCAGGCCGATGAGGCCCTCGATAGTGAGGTTCCCGCGAGAGAACTCGGCGCTGTCGGCGAGGCCACAACTGAAGGTGAAGCGCATCTCTCGCCCATCGTACACAAAGGCCTTGCGGCGCACTATGTCCATGATCCGTTCGACCATCGCCGCGGTCTGCCAGGCGCCGGCCCTGCGGGAGACGACGATGAACTCCTCTCCACCGTACCTGCCGAGCAGGTCGTAGGGTCTTATCAGCGGAGCGACGGTCTGAGCGAACTGCTCAAGGGCGAAATCGCCTGCCTGGTGGCCGTGGATATCGTTGATCATCTTGAAATGGTCGAGATCGAGGATGGACACGCAGAAACCGTCTCCGCCACGCGAATACTCGGCCATCATCTCAGACAGGCGTTCGAAGATGTAGCGTCTGTTGTACACATCGGTAAGACAATCGCGCACGGCGAGGTCGCGGATCTGCCTCTCCATGGCCTTCTTCTCGGTGATATCGCGGCAGACGCAGAAGATGAGTTTTCTCCCGTTATAGAAAGCGCCGTTGCTGCTTATCTCCACCTCGACGAAGGTGCCGTCCTGTCGCATGTGACGGGTCTCAAAGTGGTCGCCGCTCTCGTCCACGGCGGCGAGCATCTGGAGCACCGCGTCTTTCGGGTGGGCCACCTCCCAATCGAAGACCCGTAGGTGGTAGACCTCTTCGAGCCTGTAGCCCAACATGCGGGCGAACTGCTCGTTGGCCTCGTAGACCGAACCGTCTTGATCGAGGATCAGGATCCCGTCCGGCGAGTTCTCGACCATCAAGCGCCGCCGGGTGAGCTCGTCGCGCAGTCGCTGCTCGGCCCGCTTGCGCTGCGTTACCTCCCTGATGTGCTCGACGACCCCTACCGCGTCACCCTGTGCGTCTGTGAGCCTGTGCATCGATATCTCGTATGAGCGGGTGAGGTTCTCGTCGAACGTGAACTCGAAGATCAGCGATTGGGGTTCGCCGGTCTCCAGAGCCGTTCGGTAGGGGCAGCCGGAGCACGGTTCTTGTCGCCCGTGGAAGACTGCATAGCACCTCTGACCTGTGTAGGGGAGCTTCGCCGGGTGCAGTCTCTTCATGACGTCGTTGGCCAGCAAGATCTTGAGATCGGCGTCGATGACCACGATGCCGTCGTCGATCGCATCCAGCGCGAATCTCGCGAGGAAGTCCATCTCTCCGTTATCAGGTCCCGAGAGTGTCATCCCGTCTATTCCGAGTCACGTCGTGGCTGCGCGCTTGGGTGGGCTCTGGTGTAGCCTTGCCATACCTATCGGCATTTCGGGTTCAGACGTGAATGATAGGGCAGAGCACAGCGACTCTCTGCTGATTGACCAGGACTAGGAGATGCGGTCGAGGGCGCTCTTCTCCGCGGCCGCCGACAGCGTCAGCCGATGCAGGTCGACCAGCCCCTCCTCGGCCAGACCCCAGCCGATGTATCCACCGGCGAGCACGAAGGCGGTCGCTCTGGCATGTGACCGGCACCAGGCGAACACGAGGCGCTCGCGGGCGTCGAGCATCTCGTGAGTGATGCCTGGGAACCCGCCGGTGGAGCATCCCTCGAAGGGATCCATCCCCGCGTTGTACAGGCACAGGTCGAAGATGGGCATCCGCGTTTCTACTTCGGCCAGACCCCTCTCGATGTCAGACAAGTACCGGTCGGCGCTCTGTGTCACTCGGAGCCAGACCCGCCGGCCGGCGGCGTCGGACGCGGCGGCTGAGGCGGGGGCGGGGGCCGGGGCGGGGGCCG
>JAFGIH010000304.1 GCA_016929985.1 Thermoleophilia bacterium
AAGGCGCCACCGATACCCGCCTGCACCACGAGCGCCGGAGCGGGGTCCATCCCTTGCAGGAGGGCGGTGAGTACGAGAGTCACGTTCGCCTTGTCGCACCCGCTCACGGCCAGCACCACCCGCGGGCTCTGCTCTGTGTCGAGAGCGGCATCGCCACCCGCCCGTCGAGCGACCTCGCCCACGTAGACCGTCTTGGTGGCGAGCAGATATCGTTCTGACGTGTCGAACGCCGTGCGCAGAGGCCCGGCCTCAGCCTCGGTGGCAGTCAGCAGGATAGCCCGGCACCCGCGGGTGATCTCCCGGAGCGCCTCACAGCTAGTGATCTCCATCTCCCCCCTTTGCGCCCGGCGATGGTCCGTCTCCACCGGGCTCCGGCGCCGGCACGGAATCGGACCCGGGCACCAGTACCGCAGCGCCTCGTATACGTCCCCGACGGAGGTGTCCGATAGCCTCATTCGCTGCTTCGAGCGGAAACTCCTCCACGTGCGTCGTCACCGGCACCTGCGCGGCCAGAGCCAGAGATTCCTCGCCGTCACGCCGGGTGAGATTGGCCACCGAACGCAGTGATCGTTCGCCCCAGAGGATGTCGTACGGGAAGGAGGGGATGTCGCTCATATGGATCCCTCCACAGACCACCACTCCTCCCTTGGCCACGGCCCTCAGGGCCAACGGCACGAGTTCCCCGGCAGGGGCGAAGATGATGGCGGCGTCGAGCTCCTCCGGCGCCGCTTCGTCGGTGCCGCCGGCCCACTCGGCGCCCACGCTGCGCGCGAAGGCCTGAGCCTCGGTCTTCCCCGGCCTCGTGAAGGCGAAGACCCGTCTGCCTTGGTGACGGGCGAACTGCGTCACTATGTGCGCGGCCGAACCGAAGCCGTAGATGCCCAGTCTCTGCGCCTCCCCGGTCATAGTCAGTGAACGGTAACCGATGAGTCCGGCACAGAGCAGCGGCGCCGCCTGCACCGCGGGATAGCCCTCGGGTATAGGGAAGGCGAAGCGCCGGTCGACGAGCGCGTATTCGGCGAAGCCCCCGTCGAGGTCGTAACCGGTGAACTTCGCCCGGTCGCAGAGGTTCTCGCGTCCGCTGAGGCAGTAGCGGCAGACACCGCACGTCCACCCCAACCAAGGCACGCCGATCCGCTCGCCCATAGCCGGTACCGGGACGGCCGCCTGCCGCGGCGCGGCGGCGTCTCGCACGGCGGGCTCGCGCCCCGCAGCGACGGCGTCTGTTCGAATCCCCGCGTCGCCCCCCACAGCGTCAACGATCCCCACGATCTGATGACCCAGTATGAGAGGCAGCTTCGGATGAGCCAGGTCGCCATCGATCACGTGCAGGTCGGTCCTGCAGATCCCGCGGGCTTCCACCTTCACCCGCATCTGTCCGGGGCCCGGCGCCAGGATGGGCACCTCCGCGGGTCGCAGAAGGCTGCCGACCCCGTCGAAGACCATCGCCCGCATGTGTCGACCTCCCGGCTCCACCGTCAGACCACCCGCGCGCCGCCTACCCCAGCTTGAAGACCTCGTTCATCTCGGGCACATCCACCTGGAAGCCCAACCGCTCCTCCAACAGACCGGCGAGGGTGAGCGCTGCATTAGTCTCTCCATGGGTCACCAGAGTGAGCCTCGGGGGTGTGAAATGCGAGGCCCAGTCCAACAACTGTCCCTGGTCCGCGTGGGCGGAGAGGCCGGTGACCTCGTGGACGTGCGCCTTGACCGCGATCTCGTCCCCGAAGATGCGCACTTCCGGCACGCCGTCGAGCAGGCGCCGGCCTAGGGAGCCTTCAGCCTGATATCCCACCACGACCACGTGCGCCTCAGGGCGCCACAGATTGTGCTTCAGGTGATGCCGTATCCGCCCGGCATCGGCCATGCCGCTGGCCGAGATGATCACAATGCCCTTCTTCTCGTTGAGCGCCCGGGACTCGTCGGCGCTCTCGGTGTAGTGCAGATTGGGGAAGTCGAAGATGCCCCCCGGTTCTCCCACCAGTTGCCAGGCCTCCTCGTCAAAGGCCTCCCGGTGTTTGCGGTAGACATCGGTGGCGCGGGAAGCCAGAGGGCTGTCGACGTACACCGGCATGTCGAACCCCTGTTCGTCCATGATGACCCGGAGGTAGTAGACGATCTGCTGCGTACGGCCCACCGCGAATGCCGGGATGATCACGTTCCCCCCCGTGCGTCCGGCTTCTTCGATGATCGCCGTCAGCTGCTTCACGGGCTCCCCGTCGGTGGGGTGCAGACGGTCACCGTAGGTGGACTCGATCACAAGATAGTCGGCGTGCTCGATGATCTCAGGGGTGCGCACGATGGGACGGTCGGGCTGGCCCAGGTCGCCGCTGAAGACCACGGTGGTCTTGTTGCCGTTCTCCTCGAGCCGCAGCTCCAGAGTGGCGGAGCCGAGTATGTGGCCGGCATCGCGGAAGAGGGCGGTCACGCCGGGGGCAAGCTCGGTGGCGGCACCGTAATCCAACTGCTTGAGCTGGGAGATGGTCTTGCGGGCGTCGCCCTCGTCATAGAGTGGATCCGGACCCTTGCGGCCCGCCCGCTTGGCCTTCCGGCCGCGCCACTCAGCTTCCGTCTCCTGGATGTAGGCCGAATCGAGAAGCATGATCTCAGCGAGGTCGACGGTGGGTGGAGTGGCGTATATGAGCCCAGAGAAACCTTTCTTCACCAGACGGGGCAGTCTGCCGGAGTGATCGATGTGGGCGTGCGTGAGGAC
>JAFGIH010000305.1 GCA_016929985.1 Thermoleophilia bacterium
GTCTGCACCCACATGACTTGCCTCCTTGTCGCAACTGCGCGACGTCTGCTGGTGCATATTGCTTACGTCAGTGTTCCCTTTGCTGCGGCGAGGCAAACAAATGTTTGGGAGACTCGCACGAGTGGGGTTTGGTCCCGGGTGTTTGTAGGTAAGTACATTCGATAGGCAACCTGATCTGGAAGAGGTCCACTATGGGCGTTCTGGCGTGGATCGTGTTCGGTGGCCTAGCCGGCTTGGTAGCCGGATTCCTCGCGGGGGGCGGCGGGGGCATCATATACAACGTCGTCGTTGGCATCGTGGGGGCGCTGCTGGGCGGGTTCATCATGAACGCTTTTGGAGAGAGCGGCGTGACCGGATGGAACTGGCGAAGCTTCGGAGTGGCCGTCCTGGGGGCGGTAGTGCTCCTGGTCATTCTCAGACTGGTCCGGGGCGGCGGAAGGGGCCGAGGTAGCTGAGCATCTCAGGCCCCTACGCGAAAGGAGGACATGATGCCCAGGGTGTCAGGTAAACAGAGTGCGAGATGGCCGTGGCTGATTCTCGCGGTCGTCATCATCGCCGTTGTGGTGTTCGTTGTCCTGTGGGCAACGGGTGTCATCTACTAGGGAGGACCGACCATGACCATGCGCAAAGGCAAAGATGCAGGCGGCCTGCTGGTGATTACCCGAGACACCGGCGTGAAGGTCGGAAAGGTTGAAGACCTGGTCCTCGACCATCAGGGCGGCCGGGTCCTCGGGATCTTGATGGACGAGGCTGGATGGTTCAAAGAGGCCAAGGTCGTGCCCTGGCAGTCGTTCCGGGTCATCGGTATGGATGCCGTGATCATCGACAACGAGGCAAGCGTCAAGAAGGCCTCAGAAGTCCCGGAGATGACTGAGGTCCTGGAGGTGGGCAACGTGCTGATCGGAGCACGGGTGTCGACCACCGACGGCCGCGAGCTGGGCAAGATCGAGGAGTTCTACTTCGATCCTGACACCGGCATCGTGAAGGGCTTCGAGCTGTCCGGAGGCAAAGGACGGTCGTTTCTTCCTACCCCGGCCAGCTTCGAGGCCGGTAAGGATGTGGCCTTCGTCGATCCGTCCGCAGTCGAGACAATCACCGATCTGAAGGAGGCGATGCGCGCGTGAATTGGCTGCTGATAGCCTTCATCATCGTGGTGGTCGTCGTGTTCGGCCTTGGCTTCGTGGTCAAGTGGCTGTTCTGGATCGCGCTGGCCCTGTTCATTGTGTGGATCATCACTCTTCTCGTCGACCGTCTTCGGCGACACTGAACATCCTCGCCCCTGGATTCGTCTGAGGCGAAGCTGGGAATAGGACACACACTAGTGAGCTGCGGGCGAAGCTGGGGGAGTTCCTCATGAATGTGACCGAAGGTGCGATCGGTGGTGTGCCCCTCATAGTGGTCGATGGAGATCTCGACCGCTCGTCGAAGCAGGTCATCCGCGATGCGGTGGACGATATCTTCCGTGGGGCGTACCCGCCTCAGGGTCTTCTCTTCGACCTGACCGACTGCACGTTTCTCGACAGCGGTGGCATAAGCGTGCTTCTGTATGTGTTGGAGCAGTTGCCTGCCGATGGGTGGCTGGGCGTGGTCGGCGCTTCAGCCGGCACAAACCGGGTCCTGACATATACCGGCTTTCTGGATAGTGACAAGGTACGCTTCTTCTCCTCTCGTGGCGACGCGGCGGCTTCGCTTGCTCGGGAGAAGAGACTGGCCCAAGCTCCTTAGGCGACGTCCTCAGCAGCCACCGGAGCGGGCCGGAAGGTGGACGGCGATGACGGCGAGGTCGTCGGCGAGCCGTCCACCGGCGTGTTCGGTCGCGGTCGCGACCAGAGTCTCCACCATCTGCTGTACATCTGACCAGGTCTGGCTGCTCAACGTATCCAACAGCCTTCCCTCACCAAAGAGGTCTGTCCCCCGCCTCGCCTCGATCAAGCCGTCGGTGTAGAGAATCATCGTCTCGCCGGGCAGCAGATCAAACTCCGCCTCACTGTAGTTGCTTCTCATCGCCCCAAGTGGCATTCCGTGGGGGGCTTCGAGGAAGCGAGCGTGCTCCCCGCAGACGACGAGCGGTGGATGGCCCGCGGACGAGATGATGATCTTGCCGCTCACGATATCCAGTATGGTCAAGAGCACGGTGACGAATTGCCCCGATGACGTTTGAGCCAACAGGAGCTCGTTGGCTCCGGTGAGGATCGAAGCCGGTGAGGGGTCGAGCCAGGCCAGGGCCCTGAGGGTGGCACGCACTGTCTCCGTCAACGAGGCCGCCTGTACCCCACTCCCACAGACGTCGCCCACCACGACGGCCACTCGCTCGTCCTTGAGGACGAAGAGGTCATAGAAATCCCCCCCCACCCGTTCGGCCTCGTGAGCGGGCCGGTAGGCCAGGCCGGTCTCGAGGCCGGGAACAGCCATGACCGTGTTCAGCAGGCTCATCTGGAGCACCTCGGCGATTCGGTGCTCATTCGCGTGCAACTCGGCGTTCTCGAGGGCCAAGGAGAGAGCAGGGGCGACCTTCTCGATGAAGTCCAGCTCCGCCTCACTGAATGTGGCCTTGCGACCGCGACGGCCGAAGGTGAGCGCACCGATCACCCTATCCCGAGACCCGAGAGGAACATGCACCACCTGCGTGCCCGCCTCCCTCGATGAGACACTCGCTCGTCCTGCGAGGGAGGGGGTCCTCACAACCGCCTGCTGCCCAATAGCCAAGGCTGAGAACAGCCGGGCCTCGCCCTCGGGGACGACCGCGCCTGAACCCGCCGCCCACGTGACACCCGAAGAGAACCTCGTGATCCATGCACCGTCCACCGGGACGGCCAGCACTGCCTCGTCGCACCCAAGCGCCTGACCAGCCTCAGTCATGACCCGCTCCAACAGCTCATCGTAGCCGGCGGTCGATATCATCGTGAGGTTGATCTGGTCGAGAGCGTCGCTGAGAGCTTCGGCCCGCGCGCGGTCGGTGATGTCATCGATCGCCAAGAGAACATTCCCCAGGCCGGCGCTCGCGCCATGTATGCGGCGACCGGAAAGCAGCAACGTGCGCCGGCCCACCCGCGCAAGGTCGCTGTCGATGACGAAGTCCTGAAAGTCCACGCCCTCGACCAGCGCGCGTTCCATCGCTTCACGAAGTCCGACGACGTCCCACTGTCCCCCGTCCAACTCGAAAAGGTTCTGGCCCAGCACGTGATTCGCGCCGGTCTTGAACATGCTGTAGAAAGGTGGGCTGGCCGAGACAACGCGCAA
>JAFGIH010000033.1 GCA_016929985.1 Thermoleophilia bacterium
GGGAGTGTCGGTCATCGCCGTCGTGCTGGGGGCTGAGAGCGATGCCGTCCGGTGGAAAGAAGCCAGAGCGCTCCTGAACTACGGGGTCAGCCTCTACCCCCGGACTGTCCTCGTAAGCACTGGCCAGGTCATCGCTGAGGTCAACGTGAACGATCCCATCGGGCGGCGGGTGAGGTTGGTCACCGCCGGACCCCTCGTAACACGGCTGAGCCGCGACGATACGGTGAGATCGATGGTGGCGCTCGACCGCGGCCCCGTGCTCCCGGTGTGCGCGGGTGAGGTGTTCGGTAGGATGGATTTCGTCTCGGATAGCGCCGTCATAGGTTCCGTGGAGCTGATCGCCGCTCAGCCGCTCGAGAAGCCGACCATCGCCCAGATCCTCGGTTACTTGAGAACCAGGGGACCGTTCTACGAGAGGCTGCTCGACTGAACCCCGTCACTTCGAAGAGGAGACACGATGATCGAAGACCGCAGTACCCCTGGTAGCGCGTCGCACACCGGTGAGAGTCCCATGGCGCCGGTGCGGATCATCCCGTGCCTGGACATGAAGAACGGCCGGGTAGTCAAGGGCGTCCACTTCGTAGGCCTGCGCGACGCCGGTGACCCTGTGGAGAACGCCGCCTACTACCAGCAGGAGGGCGCCGACCAGCTGGCGATGCTCGACATAGCGGCCACCGTGGAGAACCGCAAGACCCGCATCGAGTGGGCCAAGCAGGTGTCTTCGGTGATCGACATCCCTCTGGTGGTGGGAGGAGGCATCTCCACGCTGGACGACATGCAGGCCCTCTTTGACGTAGGGGTGGCGGTGGTGTCAGTCAACTCCGCCGCGGTGGCGAGGCCGGACCTCGTGAAGGAGGCCGCCGAGAGGTTCGGCGGCGACAGACTGGTCGTAGCCATCGACGGCCGGCGTAACGACGCGATGAAGTGCGGATTCGAAGTAGTGGTAAGCGGCGGCCAGAAGCCGGCCGGCCTGGACGCGGTGGAATGGGCGCGCACCTGCGAAGCCTTGGGTGCGGGCGAGGTGCTCCCCACCAGTATGGACGGCGACGGCACCCTGGCCGGCTACGACCTCGCCTTCACCCGGGCCATCGCCGAGGCCGTGCAGATCCCGGCCATCGCTTCCGGAGGAGCCGGTACGCTGGAGCACTTCTACGCCGGGGTGACCGAGGGCAAGGCCTCCGCTCTGCTGGCCGCCTCAGTGTTTCACTTCCGCACCTTCACAGTGCGCCAGGTGAAGGAGTACCTGGCCGGCCGAGGGATACCTGTGCTGCCGTAGGGCGGGCGAGACGCGGTTGCGAACCACGCTCTTCGGGTATAGATTTGGAAGACGTACCCTTCCAATCATGGAGGCCACGCGCATGGGAGTCTTTGATTTTCTCAAGGGGTCGGCGAAGAAGGCTGAACCAGCTGTCGCAGGCGCTGGGGCCGCTGCAGCCGCCGGCGCAGGGGCCGCTGAGGAGAGCGCCATTAGTAAGCTGTTCGGCGAAGGTGGGGCAAAGCTGACGGGCGTGTTGGACAAGCTGAAGGCCGGCGGGCTGGATGACAAGGTGATGTCCTGGATCGGCAAGGGCGATAACAAGCCCGCGACCGCCCAGGAAGTCAAAAACGCGCTCGGACCCGAGGAGATCGGTGCGGTAGCCAAGGAAATGGGCGTCTCCGAGGACGAAGCGGCCGACAAGATCGCCAAGGTCCTGCCGGGCCTCATTGACAAGTTGACCCCGGACGGGTTGGTGCCGGACCCGGACGCCATCGCCAAGAAGCTGACCGGGTTGTTCAAGTAGCAGACTCTGCAGTTACTCGAACGTTCGTGAGAGACGGGCGCCGCACGCGGTGCCCGTCTTGCATCTAAGTGGCTGGACAGGAGGCTGCTACCGCCCGGGTTCGAGTCCCCTCTTCGTCCATCGCCTGTAGCTCCTCCGCACCGACATGCCCACGTGCTCGTACAGGGCGAGGGCCCCGGTACGAGAGTCGGTAGAGATGCCGCACTGCCGGCGGCCGAGTTCCCAGCACCTGCGAAAACTCTCCTCGAGCAGCGCCCTCCCCAGACCGAGCCCCCGGTGGGCTTTGTCCACGGCCAACTGGTCGATCCACCCTTCCGTGCCGGGCCCGTAGTCACGCCCCAGGGCGGCGCCGATCACTTGACCGTCGTTCTCTATCAGGACGATGAGGCCGGGGTCCACGCCGTGGAGAGCCCACACCACCCAGTTCTCGAATCCCATGGACCCGCCGGTCGGGTCGCGCCACTCGTCGAAGGCCCTGTCGACGAGAGTGAAGACCTCGCGATCATCGGTCCCATACCGGTAGGGCCGGAACCGGTACCCCTCGGGCAGTGTGGGCGCGGCCGGAGGGTCCCGCCCCAGCTCGACACGCAAGAGCCATGAGGTGTGAGTTGGTTCGTAGCCGTGGGCCCTGAAGAGGGCCTCGGCCTCGCGCTCGTTCGTCGAGACGGTCTGACCGACGCTCGTCCTGCCGGCAGCCCGGGCCACGTCCCAGGTCCAGCGGACCAGGGCGCTTCCGATCCCCTTTCCCCGGTGGCCAGGATGCACCATCGCCTCGGCCCGGCCGAGGAACACTTGGGCGTACGCGACCAGCTCCCCGACGCCAAAGACACCCACCGACATGGAGGCCGGGTGGAAATCCGGACGACTCCAGTCGGCCTCTAGGTCGGACAGGTCGGCCTCGACGACCCCGTTGTCGAACGCCTCGCCGGCAGCTTCCAGCGCGTAGACGGCGGGCACATCTTCGAAACATAGGGGACGCGACTCGTATCCGGCCGGCAGGCCTGACAGTATGCAAATGGCGTTCATTTGTGGATACCTCGCTGACGCTTCTGCCCCATTCTGCCAGAACTGTCGCGTGCATTCCCGACCTGCTAGGCTGATGGTATGAGACCGCCGCTTCTCATCGTCAATCCGGCGTGCGGCGCACGCGGCCGCACCCGCGACCTCCCTGCCGTACTCACCGCGGTCGAGCGGACCCTCGGTGATGTGGTGATCCGCTACACGGCCCGTCGCGGGCACGCGCGCGAGTTGGCGCTCGAAGGTGTGCGCGAGGGGTATCCGCTCATTGTAGCCGTGGGAGGAGACGGGACCTTCAGCGAGGTCGCGAACGGGGTCCTTGACGCCGCGGACGCGGCAGGTGCGGCCGGCGACGAGGTACCCGCGGTGGGCGTCATCAATGTCGGTACCGGCGGCGATTTCCGCCGCAGCCTGGGCATCGAGTCCGGCTACGAACGGTGTCTGGAGGCGCTGACGCTGGGCCGCGAACGGGCGGTAGACGTCGGGCGCGCAACGTTCGTAGGTCGCGACGGCGAGCGGGTGACGCAGTACTTCGTGAACGTCCTCTCGGCCGGACTGGGTGGCCTGGTCGACAGCTACATGGACAGCATGCCCGGCTTCATCGGCGGCCGCGCCGGGTACTACCTGGCCTCGCTACGCGCCGTGGCCACCAGCAAGGAGCAGCCCCTGCGGGCCAGTATAACGTGGGAGGACGAGACGCGGGAGGAAACCATCCCCGCGTATATCATCGCCATCTGCAACGGTCGCTGGTTCGGTGGCGGCATGGACGTCGCCCCGATGGCGCTTCCCGACGACGGCCGGTTCGAGGTGATCACCATCACCGAGCACACCAAGCGGGCCCTTGCACGCAAGGTGAGCCTCGTCTACACGGGGCGTCATCTGGACGAGCCCACGGTGCATCACTTCCCCTGCCATCGCATCGAGCTCAGCCTCGACAACGAGGCGGCCGAACGTCGCTTTCTGCTCGACGTCGACGGAGACGCCCTGGGTTCGCTACCCCTCGCAATAGAGGTGGCTCCGCGCCGGCTGAGGGTACGGGCCTAGGAGGCTGCTGAAAAACGAAGTCCCGGCCGCCAGAACGCACTGGGCGGCGCAATACGGCGTCCTCAGTCGCGCGAATAGCTCTGCTATTAGCGCTCTTTGCGTTCTTGTCTTGCGCGTACCCATCGCACTCTGTCGGCGAAACGTCCCTTTTTAGCAGCCTGCTAGCAGATTCTGTTGTCCAGGTACTTCAGGGCATGGTGTACGCAGAACGCGCCGCGTGCACACGCCGTCACTACCTGCTTCAGTTCGTAGTCGGCCACGTCGCCGGCCGCGTACAGTCCAGGGTGCGAGCTCAGGCCGTTGCGGTCGACCTTGACGAAGCCCAACTCGTCGAGGTCGCAGAGGTCGGCGACCAAGGCACTCTGCGCGTCGATGCCGACGAACTCGAACACCCCGTCGACCGGAAGGATCTTCTCGCTGCCGTCTTCCTTCGAGCGCAGCCGCACCCCGCTCACCTTGCCACCCTCGCCGAGGATCTCTTCGACCACGTATGAGAGGTGCATGATGATCTGAGGGGTCAAGAAGCACTGCTCCTGGAGACATTCCGTCGCCCGCAGTTCGTTGCGACGGTGCACCAGATGCACCTCCTTCGCGATCTTGGACAGGTAGAGCGCTTCCTGCGTGGCGGAATCGCCCCCGCCGACCACCAGTACCACCTTGTCGCGGTACAGGGGACCGTCACAGGTGGCACACCACGAGATCCCCCGGCCCGCGAACTCGGACTCGCCGGGCACACCCAGCTTCTTGGGAATGGCCCCCGTGGCCAGGATGACTGCTCGCGCGTCATGTTCCTGGCCGCCCGAGGTGAGGACAAAATCGCATCCGTTGGAGCGGATCGACTCCACCGGGGAGATGGTGCGGAACTCGGCTCCCGCGTTCAGGGCATGCCGGTGCATGAGGTCGGCCAGTTCCTGGCCGGTGATCCCATCGGGAAAGCCCGGGTAGTTCTCCACCCAGGAGGCCGACACTATCTGCCCGCCGGGCAGCCCGGTCTCGAAGACCACGGTCTTGGCCCGGCCCCTCGCGCCGTAGATAGCTGCGGTCAGGCCCGCCGGCCCCGCCCCCACGATCGCGACGTCGATGATGTCTGCCACTTCGTCCTCCCTGTATAAGCCCTACTGGGCCGTGATCACTACGCCTCGCAACTCGACTGCCTTGTCCGACTTGATGATGGTGAGCACGAACGGGCCACGCGGCAGAGCGTTGGTGATGATCGAGCCCACCACACCATCAGTACCCTTAAGGCGCGCCCAGTATCCCACCTCGTCGGTGACCGTCCCATCATAGGTGCCGGGCGCAATGTCTACACCCACCAGGTAGATGCCGTCTCTGTAAGTCCCGGCCGAGACGGGTGCGGGAGCGGTGGTGGACGTCGATGAAGAACCGTTCGCCAGAGCGTCTGCCAGTTGAGTGGTGAGCGATTCCGTCTTTCTGTAGTACATCCAGTTGCGGTCTTCGGCCTCGGAGAGAGCCTTTTCGACCAGTGCTAACTTCTCCTGAGCCGCGATGAGCTGGTCCGACTCGCTCTGCTGCTGTGAACGAGCTATGAAGAAGCCGATCAGGGCGCCGACCAGCAGGAGCGCAAGTGCTTCGCCGATCCAAGCCGCCAGCTTGGGCCAGAGATGCTTTCGGGACTTGCTCGCGGGCGGTGTGCCACCGGACCCCGCGCCACTGAAGGTCACGGGGGTGATGTTGCGATGTATGGGTGGCCTCTCCGTCACGTCGCCGGTCCGGTCGCCCGCGGCCTGCTCCTGGTGCTGTTCCGGTCTGCCCGGCTTCTTTGGAGGAGGAGTATCAAGATCCCAGTCGCCCATAGCGCTATTATCGCACCGGCATGAAACGTTCGAGTCGAGCCTGGTTGATGGTACCCGCGATCATCGCGGTGCTTATCGCGGTGAGCTTCTTGCTGTCGAACTACCAGAAGGAGCTCGGTATCTCCAAGCCCAACAACGGGGGCCGCGCCGCGGTGGCCGCGGCAGCCGTCGCTCTCGAGCTGTCCTCGGGGACGGATGTGTCTGACTACACGGCCTTCAGCGACGCCGTCCTCGTGGCAGTAGTGGCCCGCCGCAGTGTGCCCATCACGAACGCAGCCGATACTCGCTTAGATCACCGGCTGGTGGAAGCCCTCGATTGTCTCGCCGCCGCGCGCGAAGCTTGGCAGACCGAGATCGACGGGACATGGAACAACAAGACCCACGGCGTCGCGACGTACTGGACCGCGATGCACCCGGCGGCCGGCATCTCAGGAGACGCGCTCACGGCTGCCGAGATCCGCACGATGAGCGTCGCTGAAGCCCGCGACATCATCGAGCTGGCGGCTGAACTGGCCGACTGACCCGGCCGAAGCTTCGCCTTGCAGCAGCCCGCTATCCCAGGGCCACATCCAAGAGCATCATGAGCGCGAACCCGGCCATGGCGCCTCCGGTGGCCAGATCGGCATGCTTGCCTCTTTGCGACTCCGGGATGACCTCCTCCACCACCACATAGATCATCGCTCCCGCGGCGAAGGCCAGGATGTAGGGCAGGATGGGCTGGGCCAGCGTCACCACCGCTGCACCGACCACCGCCGCCACGGGCTCCACCGCGCCGGACAGCACGCCGTAGACGAAGCTTCTGGGCCGCGACATGCCCGCCCCCCGCAGCGGCACCGACACCGCCGTCCCCTCGGGCAGGTTCTGGATGCCTATGCCGAGAGCCAACGCAGCCGCCGCGGCCAAAGTAGTCCCCCCTTCCTGCGCCACAGCGCCGAAGGCGACGCCCACCGCAAGACCCTCTGGGATGTTGTGCAGCGTGAGCGCGCCCACCAGGAGAGTATTCCGGCTCCACGACGTCTTGATGCCTTCTGTGTGATCGGACGACAAGCCGGGATGCAGATGAGGCAGGGTGCGATCGACGGCGAACAGAAAGAGCCCGCCACAGACGAATCCCACCAGGGCCGGCATCCAGCGGGGAAGCCCGTCGGCCTCGGCCAGGTCCATGGCCGGGATCAGCAGCGACCACACGCTGGCCGCGATCATGACCCCCGCGGCGAACCCCAGCATGAGGTTCACCATGCGCTGGTTGACCGACTTCATTCCGAACACGAAAGCCGCGCCCACGCTCGTCATGAGCCACGTGAACACCGTGGCCAGGAAGGCCTGCAAGATCGGGCTCCACTCACTGAACGACGAGATCATGCGCTCCTCCACGCTCAAACGTGGCGGCCCCGGGCCCGCCGCCCCGGCGCAGTCCGCCGTTTTGGGCGCCGCCCGTGTGTGCACGGTAGCATTTCCACCGCTTTGGTGGCATTGTGAGTGGCCATGAACCCCCACGACGTCACCGCCAACCCTGCCCTGCGGCATCGCATCCCGCTCTACCCCACTCAGTTCCTCTGTGCAATGGCGATCGTGTCGCTGGGGCCATTACTTGACTCCATGATGACCGACCTTGGCGTCTCGCTCAGCCGGGGCGGCCTCATCAGCGCCGGGCTCTTCGCCGGGAACGTCAGCGGCATCGTGATCCTCAACACCGTTTTGGCGCGGGTGGCGGCCAAGCGGATACTCCTGAGTGGCACCCTGCTCCAGGGCGCCAGCCTCATTGCCGCGGGCCTGGCGACCACCGGTCTCTCGTCACTGTTCGTCGCATACCTGTTCGTAGGCTTCAGCGGAGCTTTGATGAACGCGACCTGCTGGATGTGGCAATCGGCCCACATGAAGAAGAATGCGGCCGCGGCCGCCCTGCAGATGATCCTCTTCTTCGGGCTGGCCATGATGATCGTGCCGCTTGTGCTCGGGTTGGTGCTCGACGAAGGGGCGACCTGGCGGTGGATCCTCGTGACCGAGGGCGGGCTCTCCCTGCTCAGTGCGGTCGCCTTCATAGGGGCGCCCCTGCTCGACATTCCCGGAAGGCAGAACGTGCGTCCTGCGCAGCTCAAGCAGGTGTTCTCCTACAACGTCGGGCTTCTGCTGGGCATGATGGGGGCCGGCTTCACGTACGTCGGCGCCGAGATGACCATGAATGTGTGGCTGCCCAAGTTCCAGATCGACGTCTTCGATGCCGGCGACACCTGGGCCAGCCTCTCGGTGACCCTTTTCTGGGCCGGGCTCATCGCCGGCCGCCTCATCGTGATGACTCTCACCAAACGCTTCTCCCCAGCCCGGCTGCTGCTGGTCTGTGCCTGCGTCATGGCCGTCTTCACGGTCGCCGTCGCCTTTGCCCCTTCGCAGGTGGCATCGCTGGTACTCACTGTGGGAGCCGGTCTCGGAGCCTCTGCGTCGTACGGTCTCATCGGGAGCTACTCCGGGCGTTTCCCGGGATGGCAATCGAGCGTGGCCTCCTCCATCTTCATCCTCTCCGGCGGCATCGGCAGCATCACGTTCCCGTACATCATGGGCCCGCTGGCCGATAGCGCGGGGTTTCAGATAGCCCTGGCCTTGATAGCGGTGCCCGCCATCGTCTATGCGCTGTTCGCACTGCTCATCCACGCGCGGGCCGGTGAAAGGGGCCACACCTCATGAGTACCGGATCCGGCCTGGCGACTGGTCCAGACCCATCGACCAACCCCAGCCTCCGGTATCGTCTGCCGCTCTATCCGAGCAATCTGATGGGCGCGGTCATCATGGTCTCTCTCGGGCCGTTGCTCGACCCCATCATGAAAGACCTCGGCGTCGGGCTGAGCCAGGCCGGGCTCATAGGTGCCGGGCTCTTTGTCGGAAACACCCTTGGCATCATCATCTGCAACACAAATCTCGCCCACGTGCCGGCCAAGTGGGCGATCGTCGCCGGGACCTTTCTGCAAAGCATCGGGCTCGTACTTGCGGGGCTGGTCTCAAAGGATCTGTGGACGCTCTTCGCAGCTTACTTCGTCGTCGGCGCCTGTGGGGCGTTGGTCAACACCACCTGCTGGATCTGGCTCGGCGCGCACATGAAGAAGAACATGGCCGCCTCAGCCCTTCAGATGATCCTCTTCTTCGGCGTGGGGATGCTGGTGACCCCCGTGATCCTCGGTCCGATTCTGGAAAGGGGAGCATCGTGGCGTTGGATTCTCGTTGTGCAAGGCGGGCTGTCGATGGCCTTGGCGCTCGTGTTCGTGTGGCTGCCGCTCTTGGATGTGCCCGGACGCAGAAACGTGCGCCTCGCGGACTTCAGGCAGGTGCTGGCGCATAATCGCGGGCTGCTACTAGGCATGATGGGCGCCTGCTTCATGTATGCCGGAGCGGAGACCACCATCAATGTGTGGCTGCCGAAGTTCCAGATAGACGTCTTCGGCGCCGGCGACACCTGGGCCAGCCTGTCGGTGACCCTCTTCTGGGTGGGCCTGGTGGTGGGCAGGCTGGTCATCATGCCACTGACCGCCCGTTTCTCCCCGGCCCGGCTGCTGCTGGTCTGCGCCGGCGTGCTGGCGGTCTTCTGCGTGGCGTTGTCGGTCTCACCTACGCAAGTCGTCGCCCTCGTTCTGTCCGTTGGCGCCGGTTTGGGGGCGTCGGCCTCGTATGGGCTCATCGGCAGCTACTCCGGGCGCTTTCCCGGGTGGCAGTCCGGAGTGGCCTCCTCGCTCTTCATCCTCGCCGGCGGGGTGGGCTGCACAGTGTTCCCCTACCTCATGGGACCCATCGCCAGCAGCGCCGGCTTCCGGATCGCCCTCGGCACCGTCGCGGTCCCGGCCGTCTTGTACGGACTGTTCTCCCTGCTCATCCACGCTCGCTCGGGCGAGGCGCGCACGTAGCAGATCGGCCGGCGGTCTCGGCTGCTAGAATCCCCGCCTTGGCCTGATCTCACCATCGCGTTCGCAAGGGGGTCGCTCATGCCGGCCGTGGAATCATCGGAACTCATCCCTGTCCTGCAGACCGCCATCAGCCCGATGGTGCTGATCTCCGGTGTAGGGCTGCTGCTTCTCACCATGACCAACCGGCTGGGGAGGATCGTCGACCGCACCCGTTCGCTGGCCGCCCGAGTCAGGCAGCCCGAAGGCGAAGAGAAGGCGGCGGCTCAGGCTCAACTCCGCCTCCTTGCCGAGCGGGCGCGCATCATGCGCCGTTCCATCGCCTTCGCTGGGTTCTGCGTCCTGTTCGCAGCCGTGCTGGTGATATCGCTGTTCGTCACCTCGCTGGCCGGCGTCGACATCCCCTGGCTGTTCGCGGCCTTCTTCATCCTCAGCCTGGTCAGCCTCATCGCCTCCATGGTGGAGTTCATCCGCGACGTGAACATGTCGCTCGAGCCCGTCGCGCTCGAAGTGGGCGAGGGGTGGGAGAAGAAGCCCACGAGGCGGGCACGGCGTCGCAGCCTGCGCTAACTGGTCGACCGCGCGCAGAGCCGGCCGGACCGCGCTACGGCCGCCACACCAGCATGGGCGTCTGCTCGACGTACTCCGCGTAGTCGGCGCGCGTGGCCAAGATCCGGCGCTCCATCATGGGGACGCTCACGAAGACGAAGAGGACAGTGATTGCGGCTGCTCCGACCACGGTCCACCACCATCCCAAAGCCGCGCTCAGGGCGAACAGCCACAGGCCCCACCAGGTCAACACCTCTCCCAGGTAGTTGGGATGCCGGCTACGCATCCACAGCCCCTCCCGCATGACACGACCGCGACTACGCGGATCGCGCCGGAACCTTCGCATCTGCTCGTCGGCGACGAAAGCGAGTGTGATCGCCCCCAGTGTCACGACGATCCCCAGACCATCAACCCAACCGAGCCCGGCCGCGCCCTCCCGGCTGATCGCGTACAAGGGCAGACACCCCAGATACACCATGATGGTGGGGAAGAGGTGGATTCCGAAGAAGCTCACCGGCCAGTAGAGCCGTCTGAACCTCTTTCGGAACGAGACGTAACGGAAATCCTCTTTGGAGAGTCCCGGCCAATCCCGGTAGAAGTTGCTGGTGAGCCGCAGCGCATAGAGGAACACCAGCGCCGTCACGATGATCTGGCGTGCATCGACAGGCGCGGCTGCGCCCGCTCCGCCCCCAGCGCCGTCTCCGCCTCCCCAGCCCGTCCAGGCGTAGTACCCGGCGATGGCCAAGGGCTGGACGCTCCAGTACGGGTCGTAGACGCTGGAGTTGTCGACCAGCACAGACACGGCGAACACCACCACGGTCGCCACCGCGGTCCCCAGGCCTAGGTCGGCCAGCGGGTGGGCGAGACCGGCCGCCCTCACCACCAGCACGGCCACCACAAGCGCGACGATGTATGTAGCCGCGCTGATCACCATTCCGGGGGCCCGCGCGGCGCGGAGCTTCTCTCTCATGCACCCATGATATCGGTTATGCTCATGACTATGGACCTCTCGCGTTTCGACACCATGGACGCCGACGAGCTGCGCAGCTACCTTTCGTTCCTGCTCTGGCACTACCGCGTGGTCGACAGCTTCTGGTTCCTCTACCTGGCCGACGAGTACGACCTCGCGGCCGCCGAGAAGCTCAACGAGCGGGTCTGGGCCCGGGTCTCCGGTCTGGCCGCGCGCGATCTGGTGAGCCGGTTCAAGGTCGCCGAGCAAGGCCTGGGGGGGTTCGCCAAGGTCTTGCGCCTCTATCCCTGGACCTTGCTTCTTGAGTATCAGATCGAAGAGTCGCCCGACGAGATCGTCCTCTCGGTACCGTGCTGCGCTACCCAGGAAGCGCGGCGCACCCGGGGGCTGCCGGAGTACGAATGCAGGGAGATGCACCGGCGCGAGTTCGTGGGCATCGCCGCGCAGGTGGACCCGCGGATACAGGTGCACTGCGACTTCGCTCCGCCCAGGGAGCGGCCGGCCGGATTCGATTGCCGGTGGCGGTTCACGCTGGGCTGGTCTGCCGAGGGGCCGGAACGGTAACCACACGTCCGACTACGAGACTGCTGCCCGCGTCCTCAGCCTAGCGCGGATACCCAAGGACAGCGCGTACCCAACCAATGCGCCCGCCGTGTTCACGATGACATCGTCGATGTCCACCGTACGGTAGTTGTCGTCCACCGCGACGCACAGCACGAGCTGCACCAGCTCGATCGTCAACGATCCCCCGACCCCGACGGCGAGGGCCCACTTCCAGGCCCGCAGCCGCGGCCATAGCGCGGGACCGACAAGCGTGAAGGGGACGAGGAGAAGGAAATTCCCCCCGTGCTGGCGGATGATCTGGCCCGCGCTCAGGTGGTGGAACGAGTCGACGAAGTGCCGGAGGGGAATCAGATTGACCCGTCCGATCGAAAACCCGAAACCCTCCCAGGCCGGCAGCGGGAAGAAGGCCTGCGACGCTATCCAGCATGCGTAGCAGGCCAAGAAGACGACGCCGAGAGTGTGCCAGAGCCCCGTGCGGGCCCTGAGCTGAAACACGACGATGGCGACAGCGACCGCCGCCCCCACCAGCCACATGACCGACCCGTTGATCAGCAACTCAGCCTCTCGCCGCTGTTCGCGAGAGCGCGCGGGCATGAGCGTGGCCTCGCCTCACGAGCCGGTCGAACTCGGGGTCTGCCAGGATTCCCAGTCCGTACTCTCGGTCTCCCACATGACCGCGCCCGTGGTATCGATGTAGGCGTCCATGTATCGATGGAGAGTCCCCCCGGCTCATCTGCCGCCCCACAGCCCAAGAGGACAAGACAGAAGCCTAGGCAAGACAGGACGCCGAGTAGCGCACGGGACCCCGTCAATGCTCGGACTGAACCGTGACAATCGTGCTGACAGTCTGTCCGCCGGCCTGGGCACCGGCCGTGCGTCTGGCAGTGCATCATGGCTCCAACGGCGGAACCGTGCTCGTGGTCTCCATGTAGATGTTAGGGCTCTGCCAGATGACCGCGCCCGTGGTGTCGATGTAGGCGTTCATGCCGTCACGAGTCTCGACAAAGGCCAGGCCACCGCGAAACTCGCCCGCGTGCGCGAACTGAGGTTCCAGGACATACGCGCCGTTCAGGTCGATGTAGCCCCATTTGCCCCATTCCGCGGGTAGGTCCACCCCCGTCAAGACCGGGGCCAGGCCATCGCTGAACCTGAATGCTTGCTCAAACTGCGGCGAGATCACAACTTCGCCGGTCTTGTCGATGTAGCCCCACTTCCCAAGCGTCTCCCCGCCGTCGTACTGCCAGAATGGGGCCAAACCATCCCCGAATTGCCCTGCGTCTCCGAATTTGGCTTCGATAACGAGCTCGCCGGTCCTGTCCATGAAGCCCCATCCTTTCGATGCTTGGACGGCGGCCACCCCCTCGGTGAAGCCTTTCGCGCTGAAGTACTCAGGCTCCACAACGAAGTGCCCGGTAGTGTCGATGTAACCCCATTTGTTGTCTTGATAGACGGGCGCGAGGCCCTCACTAAAGCTACTCGCGCATTCGTATTGAGGAGGGATGACAAAGTTACCGGTGGCGTTGATGTATCCCCACCCGCCGGCGGCGGAGACAAGAGCGAGGCCCCCGCTGAAGGAACCCGCGCCGTAGAACCCTGGCGCTATGACCATCTTGCCCTCCCGGTCGATGTACCCGTACAGGCCGCCGTCAGGGCATACGGGCGCCAGGTCGTCAGCGAAATCGTACGCATTCCGGTAGACGGGCCCAATGATCAGCTGGCCACTCCTGTCAATGAAGCCCCACCTGTCACCGACGGGTACCGGGAACAGCTCGACGGTTTCCTCGCTCTGGGGGCTCGCAGTCGTCTCAGTGAGAAGACCA
>JAFGIH010000306.1 GCA_016929985.1 Thermoleophilia bacterium
CCGCCCGCTTGACCGGGATGCGCTCATGCTGACGTCCTCACTGCGAGTCGGGGAGTTGGGAGAGAAGCAGCAACACCCAACGACCCCGATGCTTGAAGACCACCGGCAGGTCGGGGTCCAGATCCGCCAGGCACCGCCGGCTCTCAGCGCTGGGCAGCACCGTGGGCGCCGGGTCGTTGGCGACCGCCACCGCCGCGGCCGCGATGTCCGTCTCTCCCGCCCCGCGCGCGGCCGCAAGAGCCATCCCGGCAGCCGAAGCCGCGGGAGCATCCGGACCGCCGCCTGCGTGGCCGGCGTGTATACACTCGCCGGCGGTCAGCAGCGCGATGCCTTCCGCCCTTGCAACAGCGGCGGCCACCTGCAGAGAGGCGGCCTTGGCCGCGTCGATCAAGCGGCCCAGTTGCGGCGTGAGCCGATCCTCATCCATCTTCGCCTCCAGATCCTTAGAACCATAGCTGGAAGATCAGCGTGGTGGCCAGCATACCCACTAACGCACCCAGCAGCACTTCGAGCAGGGTGTGAACACCGGTTTCCACGCGGCTCTGAGCCACCAGGAAGGCCATGCCGAGCACGATGAAGCTCACCAGCAGGCCCTCGCGTGTAGAGCCTATGACAAAGGTCACCGCCGTCCAGCCCGCGAACGCCAGGGCCGCATGGCCCGAAGGCAGCCCCCCAGAGAGGGGTGTGCCTTTCTTGCGCGTAGCCTTGATAGCGATCACAAGAGCGATCACGACGCCAAACGCAACGACGGTCAGATGTGTGGGCGACCTCCTGATGGCCGTGAGCAATTCCAGAGAGATGCCGGACAGCCGGTCCGCCAGCACGAGATACCCTACGGCCAGAGCGTTCATGGCGGCGATCAACACGGCGCCCGCCGCTGCGTCTTTGGCAGCCTTGGCGCGCGGGTCGAAGCCGTCGACCAGGAGGTCCACGACCATCTCGATGGCGGTATTGAGCAACTCCATGGCGAGGACGAAAGCGACGGACACCAACACCGCCACCAATTCGAGTCGCGTGAGATTCAGAAAGATGCCGCCGACCAGTACACAAACGCCGATGAACAGATGGATGCGCATATTGCGCTCGTAGCGCACGCAATGCACGAGCCCCTGGAAGGCGTGGTTGAAGCTCTTGAGGAGCGTCGGCTTGCGGCCTTCACGAGCCATCTGCGTCTCCTTCCGGGGCCGGTAACGCCCGGGCGAGAACCGTCAACTCCTCCAGGAGTGTCTGCTCGCGAAGGCGCATCTCACCGTGGTCGGTCTCATGGTCGTACCCGAGGAGGTGAAGAAGGCCGTGGATGATCGTCCAGGCCATCTGCCTGCGGGCGTCTGCGCCTTCTTCAGCGGCATAGCGGCTCACCACCGCAGGACACACGACCACCTCACCGAGATCAGGGATGGCTTCTTCGCAGGGGAGGCCGGCGTCGCTCCAGTCCTCCGCATCGGCCTCACTGAACGAGAGTACGTCGGTGGGCTCCTCCAATCCGCGGTAGCGACCGTTCAGGTCTGCCATGGCGACCTCGTCGACAAAGGCAACGACCACCCCGCCGACGCGCTGCTCGGCGTCGAGCACGGCCAGGGCAAGAGCGGTCACGGGGTCACGGATGCACCCCAAACCTACCTGGTCGACTACCTCGACCGTTGCGCTCACTTCTCGTCGCCGGCGGCGTCCGCCGGGCGCCGGACCGGCCGTTCGGTCCGGTCGGGATAGCGGATGCGATGCCCCACCAGCCCGAGCAGGCTCTGGTCGAACGACTCGACTATCTTGTGCATGTCGCGCTGCGTGAGGGCGGAATCGTCCAGCTGGCCGTCCTCCACCTTCTGCTTGACGATCTCCTGGATAAGCCCCTGGATCTTACGCCTGGTGGGGTTCTCCATGGTGCGCACGGCCGCCTCCACGCTGTCGGCCAGCATGATGATGGAGGCTTCCTTCGAGCGGGGCTTCTGCTCTTCGTAACGGTAGCTCTCCTCGTAGACCGGCTCCTTCGAGCCCTGCTGGGCCCTGTGATAGAAGTAGGCCAGTACCGACGTGCCGTGATGCTGCTTCATGATGTCGATCACGGGCTGCGGCAGCCCGTAGACCTTGCCCAGATGCTCACCATCCCGTACGTGAGCCGTGATGGCGAGCTTCGACAGGCTGGGGCTCAGACGGTCGTGCGGGTTGTCGACATAGATCTGGTTCTCGACGAAGTAGTCGGGCCGCACCGTCTTGCCGATGTCGTGGTAGTAAGCTCCCACTCGGGCGAGCAGGGGATCGGCCCCGATGGCCTCCGCCGCGGACTCCGCCAGGTTGGCCATCTGGATGCTGTGGTTGTATGTTCCGGGCGCCACCTGCATCAGCTTCTTGAGCAGCGGGTGCGCCGGATCGGCAAGCTCCAAGAGCCGCAGCGGCGTAGTCAGGTTGAACAACGTCTCCAGCACCATCACCGTTGAGAGAGTGAGCACTCCCACCAAGAACCCGTTGGCCAGCCCCCACAAGCACTGGCGCAGTGCCTCGCCGACAGAGGCGTCGGCGAAGAGCTCGACGATGAAGACGGTGAGCGCAGCCAGCACCATACTCACGAGGCCTGCTCCCAGCAGGGCCATGCGCTTGGTCACCCGGGAGACCAGATAGAGCGACATCCCCCCCACCAGTAGCGAGACGACCACGTAGCGCATGTCGAGGTCGGTGAGCAGCCCGATGTTGAGAGAGAGCAACGCCACCAGCAGCAACGCGCTGCGGGCGTTCAGGATGACGGCCACCACCATCCCCAGAGCACCCGCCGGGATGATGTATGCGGACAGAGGCTCGATGGTCAATAGCCGGGCCAGCAGGGTAGCGCCCAGCAGCAGGAGGGTCAGCACCACCAGCATCTTGTTGCCGAAGTCCTCCTCGGTCTTGTTGAGGCGGCGCAGGAGACGGGAGAAAAGGATCACTTCCAGGAGCATCAATAAGAACGTCCCCACCCACGGCTTCCACCCCGAGCGGATGCTCGTCAGACCGAGCGCCTCCAGGATGAGGAGGTCTTGGGCCGTGACGGTAACACCCTTCTGGATGACGGTGTCACCTTCGATCACGGTCATCATCACCGGGGCGACCTGCTCCGTGGCCGCCCGGCGCCGGGCTTCAGTCTGCTCTTCGTCTATGAGCTGGTTGGGTCTGACGTAGCCTGCCGTGACCTCGTACACCGCATCGGCGGTGGCGCGGGATGCGGTAAGAGCATCGGCGATCTTCCGCAGATTGAGCAACACCGTGTCGATAGATTCGGCGGTGATTCGGCCGGCATAGAGGGTGTTGAGCGCTCCCAGCGCCTGGTTCGATATGAGCGTATAGGTGCCGGAATCAGCCCTGATCAGGTACTCGAGCGTGGTAGACGCCACCCTCTGGGGTGCGACCGCCCGCAACTGCGGCAGCGCCGCTTGGGGGGATCCCCCGGCCGCCACGTCGATTCGCAGTCGCTCGACATTCTGCAAGAAGGTGCTCAGATCCTCGGTGGCCCGCGGGAGCGCTTGTGGGTCGCGGATGTAGACGGGCTCCGCCAGTCCGGCTACGTGGGCCTTGAGTTCCTCGGTGGCTTGGGCATCCAGCACGGTGAGCGTATCACCGGCTATCACGGTCTCAGGAGCCGCCGTCCCTTCCGTGAAGCTCCGCAGCGTGGGGAGGTAGGCCGAGCCGATGATGACGGTCAGGCCGATCAGGAGACAGGCAAGGAGAGCCAGCTCGAGGCGCCAAGGGGTGCGCTTGTCGATCCAGTCTCGGAACAAGCCCAGCCGTTCACGCAAGAAGAAACGGTATGTGCCCATAGAACGGTACTCCGCTGCTATTCGGTCGCCGCGGCGCTCCCCCGGCCGCCACGACGATGCTCCCCTGGACCACGAGATGCCTGTTTGCGGACCACGTGGTGCTGCTCGCCAAACGCCTTGTACGCGCTCACGATGTCCTGCACCAGCTTGTGGCGCACGACGTCCTGGCTGTCGAAATACACGAAGGCGATGTCGGGGATGCTGGCGAGCACCTCCCGCACGTTGACAAGCCCCGAGTGCTGGCCCCGAGGCAGGTCGATCTGGGTGATGTCGCCGGTGACGATCATCTTCGCTCCGAAGCCCAGCCGCGTGAGGAACATCTTCATCTGCTCAGGGCTGGTGTTCTGGGCCTCGTCGAGGATGATCAACGAATCGTTCAGAGTACGCCCGCGCATGTAGGCGAGCGGGGCCACTTCGATAGTGCCCTGGTCCAGATGGGCCGTGAGTTTCTCGGTGTCCATCATGTCGTACAGCGCATCGAACAGCGGCCGCAGGTAAGGATCGACCTTCTCCATGAGGCCACCGGGCAGGAAGCCCAGCTTCTCACCTGCCTCCACGGCCGGACGCGTGAGGATGATGCGCGCCACCTCGCCCGAGAGAAGGGCAGAGGTGGCCATGGCCATGGCCAGGTAGGTCTTCCCGGTGCCGGCCGGACCGATGCCGAACGTGATGGTGTTGTGGCGGATGGCGTCGACGTAGGCCTTCTGATTCACGGTCTTGGGCCGGATGCGCCGCCCGCGGTGCTCCAGGATGACGTCGCTCACGATGTCACCGAGCTGGCGGGTCCAATCGCGTCGCCCGCTACTAAGAGAGGCCGCCAACTCCAGAGTCGAGCCGTCCAGGCTCTGACCGGAGCTCAACAGGGCCAGCAGTTCGCCGACCAGGGCCTCTCCACGCTCGACCTCGTCGGCGGTGCCATCAAGCGTCAGTTGGTTGCCGCGCAGGGTTATGTCGCACTTGAGCAGACCCTCGAGAGCCCGCAGATGAGCATCGTGCTCGCCGACCAGCAGCGCGGCCACACGATTATCGAGCTCGATCTCCTTCGTAGCGCCCTCCGTGCTCAGGACAGCCGCTCCTTGACGAGCCGCGACGCAAGCTTTCCTTCGACGCGGACCCCGCCCTGTGCCATCACGGCAGCCATGACCTTGCCCATGTCACGGGGCGAAGTAGCCCCCGTCTCGACGATGACTCTGCCTATGAGGGCCGACAACTCCGCCTCGTCCATCTGCTCGGGCAGCAGTTCTTCGATGATACCGGCCGCGAACTCCTCGTGCGCAGCCAGGTCGTCCCGCCCGCCGGCCCGGAAGGCCTCGATGGATTCCTGCCTCCGTTTGAGCTCCCGGCGCAAAACAGCCAGCTCGGTGGCCTCGTCCAGCTCTTGCTGGGTCCGTTTCGCCTCGTTCTGAAGCTCGCAGACGACCATGCGGAGCGCTGTGACGCGCGCCTTGTCTCCGCTCTTGAGCGCCGCCTTGACCGAGTCTTGAAGTTCAGAGAGCTTGCTCACCGGAAATCTCCCAGTTCTTCTCCACCGAGGATGTGAAAGTGCAGGTGCTGCACCTCCTGGCCGCCGTCAGGGCCCACGTTGGTGAGAGCGCGATAGCCGGTCTCGGCGATGCCCACCTGTCTGGCCACCCGCACTATGAACTGCAGCAGGGCGTGGCCTTCGCCCCCCTGCCGTTGCTCCAGGTCGTTGATCGAGACCAGATGCTCCCGCGGCACCACCAGGATATGCTGGGGAGCCTTGGGATTGATATCGCGAAAGGCGAGGAAATCGTGGTCTTCGAGCACGACCTCGCTGGGGATCTCACCTCTGGCGATCCTACAGAAGATGCAGTCGTCCATGGCCGCTGATTATACTACCAATCCCCCAGCGCAAGACGCGCGACAGCCACCGCCACCGGCCCCGCCGTCTCAGTGCGGAGCACGCTCCGGCCCAAGCGAGCGGCCGCCATCCCTGCCGCGGAGAACTCCGCTCTCTCGGCGGAGGTCCAGCCCCCCTCGGGTCCTATCCAGAGGGCGATCCGGCGACCGGGGACGCCGGCTGCCGGGGCTCCCCGAACGAGGTCGTGGAGACCGTCGGATGCCTCGGGGTCGAGCACGACCGAGAAGATCCCGGTCTTAGTCGCCCGGTCGACCGCCTCGCCTACCGAGGCCGGCGCGCCGACCTCAGGGATAACGATCTGCTTGCTCTGCTTGGCGGCCTCCCGCACGATCCGCCGCCACCTGGTCAGGTGGTCGTTCTCCATCCGGCCCAGTCGCGCGGGCGACCCGGTGGAGCTCACGAACCAGAAGAAGCTGGCGCCGACTTCGGTCCCCTTCTCGAGGACGTATTCCATCGCGGCAGGTCTGCCAAGCGCCTGCACCAGGCCCACCCGGGTCCGATAGCAAGCCCCCGCGGCCGCCCCCTCCAGGCGCGAAGCCAGCTTCACCCGCACCGGATCAGAGGGAGCGCACACCGTGGCCGCGAAAACGGCGGTGATGTCGTTGGCATCACCGCCCACCACCACCTCACACTCGTCGTCGAGCCGCAGCCGCAGCACCCGGCTGGCATGATGCGAATCCTCGGGGTCGAGCGGCAGTTCCACGCCACACAGATCGGCATCGAGGGGTTCCGGGCCGCGCGGATCGGCCGCGCGCTCTGCGGCTTCCGATCGGACGCGATCCGGTAGGGTGACGAAAAAGCGGGGACGGAAGCCGGACATCCCGCCGCCTACGGGACGACGGCGGCGCCCGAGATCAGGTCGAGCGCAGTCTCGACGCACTCGTCTTCTTCGAGAGTCTCGAGGTCGTCAGGCGCGACGACATCGGGCTCGATGCCGGTCTTGTTTATGTCGCGACCGTCGGGAGTGAGGTAGACGGCGGTGGTCACCTTGATGGCGCCACCGTTGGAGAGCGGTTCCAGCGTCTGGACCAATCCCTTGCCGAAGGTGGTCTCTCCCACCAAAACGGCCCGTTCGTAGTCCTGCAGTGCACCTGAGACGATCTCGGAGGCGCTGGCCGTATAAGCATCGGTCAG
>JAFGIH010000307.1 GCA_016929985.1 Thermoleophilia bacterium
CGAGACCAAGGACATCGCCGACCTCGAAGCGCTCATCGCCCTGACGACTCACAGCGACATCAAAGAGGTGGCGCAGAACCTCCTGGACGGTTCACGCAAGCATCTCGCGGCCTTCAGCAGGGGTCGCTGACGGATCTCGCTCCTCTCGAGGAGCCGACATTGACACAAGGCGAAGCGACGGGTGCGGGGATGTTCGTGATGCTGCTATAGTCTGAAACCGGCGATGGAGTCCGCCTCAAACGCGGCCTTGCGGCCGCTGATGACGCCTACTACCGATGGATGAGACCCGAATAAGCACGACGGGAGCATGGGTATGGCGTCACACGAACGGCAGGTACCTCGGACAGGTGAGTCCTCTCTTCAGAGAAGGCTCGCACTGGTAGGTGAGATCCAGAGCGAATTCCACCTCGACTCATTGCTCCCGCAGATCTCCGCCCTCTCGCGGGCTCTGCCCGAGAGGCAGGTGGTGAACGTAGCCGTTGTCGGGCGGTTCAAGGCGGGCAAGAGCTCGTTTCTCAACCAGATTGTCGGACGTGAGATTCTGCCGGTGGACGTCTTGCCGGCAACGTCGGTCATCACCCAGATCTCCTACGGCCCCGTTGACCGGGCACTGGTTCGCTTTCTCGACGGCCGGGTGGAGGAGATATCGGTCGGCCAGCTGCCTGACTTCGTGACCGAGACGAACAATCCGGAGAATGTGAAGAAGGTGGCTGTGGTCGATGTAGAATTGGCATCGCTCTCGGCTTTCAGCACCGTCCGGTTCGTCGATACACCCGGGCTGGGCAGCGTCTTCTCCGAAACGACCAAGACATTCCTGGAGTGGCTTCCGGATATCGGAGCGGCCGTGGTGGCGCTCACCGTAGATCCTCCTCTGGCGGAGAGTGATCTCCGTCTGCTGCGCGACGTGACGCGTTTCACTCCCGAGATCATCATCCTACTCACCAAAGTCGACCAGGTGGAGATCGAGCACGCGCAGGTCGTCGAGACCTTCATAGCCGGTGAGATCCGCAAACGCCTGGGCCGCGATATCCCCATCTATCCCTACTCCACCAAGCCGGGCTACGAGCACCTGAGGACCAGCCTTCTTGCCTACCTGGTGGACCGCGTGGTGAGCCATCACGAAGAGCGCACGGAGGAGATACTTGCGCACAAGCTGGACACGCTGGTGGCCGAGTGCAGGGACTATATGGCTCTGGCGGAGACTGCCGCCGAGGTGGACGAGAGTGCCCGGGCCGAGCTCATCGAGCTCACGCGGCGGGAGCAGGGGAATCTTGGCCAGGTGCGGCGGGCGATGCGCGTTCTGGTCAGGGACCTGGAGCGGCGGGCGCGCGACAAGTTGGTCGGAGATTACGCTCAGGTATTCCCCGTTGCTCTTGCCTCCGTCACGTCCAGCTTCGATCGGGAGTCGTCCACGTGGCGGGGGCATCTTGGCAAGACCTCGGAGGCCTTCCAGCAGTGGGCCGACGGCGCTCTGCTCCGGGAGATGGGAGAGGTCCTGCCGAGCGGGGAGGAGTTCCTGGCGCCGGTGCTCGCCGAAGCGGAGGCCCATTTCCTGCGGGCGGTGAAGGGCTTCCAGGATCGTTTGGCCGTGGCCATCGAGACGGCTCTCGGCACTCGCTTCTCGGGAGCGACGTTCCGGGCTGAGATCGAGGCACCGTTTTTTCCCGATGTCCGGATAGACAAGACTTTCGACATCCCGCTCGACATGGCGTGGTTCCTGGTGCCCATGCCGGTCTTTCGGCGGCTCATCTATCGGCGCCTGCGGTCGCAGCTTCCTTGGGAGGTCGAGAAGAACCTCATTCGTCTGTCAGGTCAATGGAGCGAAGCCGCGGCCCGCTCGATCGCGGGCATGGCGCGCCAAGCCGAGGAGTTCATGGACCATGAGGTGGCCACGGTCATCGACCTGACCACAGCGACCGAGGACAAGAGGGCGCGGGTTGAAGCGGTACTGGAGAAGCTGGACACCGTCAAACTTGTATCAGAGACTTGATACATAACCCCGGGTCGGCTATCCTGCTTGTATCGAGGAGTTGATACAAGGAGGACGCGGTGGGTGCGGGGATGTTCCTGATCTTGTTGGTGGTCGTTGTGGCCGTGCTTGCGGCCGCGGTGATCTCGTGGGCGGTGCGGCGCAACCGGGGGATCGTGTTCGATGAAGCCCGGTATCCGGGATTGGCGGCGTTGTACCGCTCGTCGGTGAGGGCTCGGTACATCGGTCTGGCGGCGAGCGCAGCGGTGTTCATCGTGGCGGCGAGCGTGGGACGGCTCGGCCGGGGGCTCTTCTGGGCGCCGGCTGTCGCGGGCGCCGTGCTCATAGTGGCGGTGATGATCGGCCAGCAGATCGCGTACGGCGGCGCCCGCGCGACCGGGGTCGCGGCGGTCGAGCGCCGGCTTGTGAGGCACTACCTGCCCCGAGCCCTCTCCGTCGCTGTGCTGGTGTTCTTGGTCGTGCTGGTCGGCGCGGCGGTCTGGACGACCGTGGCGGCCGGCCCCGACAACCTGGGTCTCGCTCGAGCCTTCAGCGTGACGGGCGCCGTGACCCTCTGGGAAGGTACGAGCCCGGAGGTCGTCATGGTGGGGAGCACCCGCACCCCCTTTCCGGGCGCCTACTACACCCTGATGCTCGCCATTGGTTTGCCCATCGTGGTGGTGCTGGGCGGCATCGCGCTGTGGCTGACGGCCCGGCGGCCGCGCAACGGCGCCGACCCCGGGCTGGTGCCTGCCGACGATGCGCTGCGGCGGCAGACCGCCGAGGGCATCTTGGCGGCCGTCGGTCTGGCGGTGAGTGTCAGCCTGCTCGGAGTCGCCGCAAGTGCAGCCATGGCTGTCGGAGGGATGGCGGAGTTCGGCGTCGGCTACACGCTCGGCGCGGCCGGGTTTGTGATCGCGGCCCTCCTCTCGTTGGCGCTGGCTTCGTGCTGCGCGGTGCTGCTGTTGGTGCCGGGCGGCGGGGTGGTGAATAGGTCATGACCGTCGCGTTGCGCGTCGATGCGACCGATCCCACTCCGCCCTACGAGCAGCTGCACCGGCAGCTTGCCACCGCCATCGCGTTCGGGGCTTTGGCGCCCGGCGCCCGATTGCCGTCGGTGCGGCAGCTGGCCGCCGACCTGGGAGTCGCGACCGGGACCGTCATGCGGGCCTATGCCGAACTCGAGTCGGCGGGTCTGGTGAGGAGTCGCCGGGGGGGCGGCACTACCGTGGCCGAGGCTCCGCGCGCTCTCTCGCCGGACGAACGCCGGCATTCGCTCGATTCGCAGGCCGCCACGTTCGTGGCGCAGGCGCGTCTGCTGGGCGTCACCGACGAGGTGATCGCTGAGGCCGTGCAGCGCGCCCTCAGCCCGGAGCCGGGCGGCCGGGAGGTGTCGACGTAGTCGAGCGGCTGTTCCTACATGCCGGGCGCCCGCAGGCTGACCACCGAAGCTTCCTTCATGGCCATGACCGTCTGCTCGCCGGTCAGCAGCACGGTGGTCTTGACCTTGTCGAGATGCCCCGGCACGACGACCGCCATGTCGAACGCCAGCGCCGCGGTATCGTTGGGCAGCTCCGCGATGAGGACGACGTCGTAGTCTCCCAGGCAGAAGTAGAAGTCGATCAACCGTCCACCCAGTTGTTCTATCAGCGGCCGAACGACCTCTGAGCGGTCTTCGGGCTGTCCCACCAGTGACGCGACGGCTTCCTTCGTGTACGAGGCCTGAATCATGAATCGGTTCATCGCTCTCTCCCCTCTTCAACTTGGCTGACTTTGTCATGCTGCCGGTGTCAGGCTTCAGTGACGCATATACCCATATAGCGCTCGCGGCAAAAACGGTTGTGGACTACGAAGCGAGCCGCTCAATTCGGGGATGCGTCTCTCCGGACGCCCTTCGGAAGGAGAGGGCCATCCCGGTCAGGACAAGGAAGGGGATAGCGCAGAACGATATGGCCGCCCTGAAGCTGACGCCGTCCGCCA
>JAFGIH010000308.1 GCA_016929985.1 Thermoleophilia bacterium
AAACGGCTGTAGCCACGCCCGTGCCGTATGACGTAGGGCTGCTCGTCTCTGATGGGCAGGAGCGTGGGGCACCACAGCTCGCCGGTCTGCTCGTCCCGGACGTAGAGCGCTTCTCCCGAGCCGTCGGACACAGGGTCGTTGTTCCACGTCGTGATGCGGTTCTCGTGGGAGTTCTTGGCCCAGGTGCAGCCTATCCCGGCACCGGAGACCATAGAGCCGAATCCGGCGTTGGCCATCACGTTGATCCATGGCGCCGGCGTGGTCTGGTCGCCCTCGAGCACGATGACGTACTCGCCTGTGTCGGGGTCAAAGCCGCCCACGCCGTTATCGAAGGTGAGCGCGGGCCGGGTGAAGGGCTCCGCGACGTCGGTGGCCGGGCTGTCTGTGGGAATGAACGCGTCAGGCATCGGCGGCCGATGACCGCGTTGATTGAGCTGGAGCAGCAGCGGTCCGCTGTCGCCCACCAGGACCACCCGGGCCACGCTTTCAAGCAGGTTGCTCACCTCGGCGGGCATCTGGTCTGCGGTGCGTAGAAACACTCCGCCGGGTCGATCGACCAGCTGCAGGGCATGGCCGGTGCGCATCAGCGTGCGCAGTCGGCCGTCCAGCTCAGAAGAGTAGGCGCTCGCCTTGGTGTTCAGGATGACGAGGTCGGCGATGAACCCCTTGCTGCGCCAGTACTGGTGGGCGAGGAGCGCCTGGCGGACCAGCGGCGTCTCATCGAGCCGTTCCACCTTCACCAGCATGATGGGCAGATCACCGGAGATGCCCAGCGACCACAGCCCGGACATCGGCAGCCGGTTCTCGGTGGGCGTGACCACTTTGAGGCGGGATGCCGGGTCGGTGAGCAGCATCCGGGAGGCCAGACGCTGGAAGGTCACGGCCTCTTCCGGGGTGACACCCAGGTCTCGCAGCTCGATCTGGCTGGTGGACCAGGCAAGGTCAGCCGCGCGCTGGGCGCTGCGGATGTCGTGGTACTTCTCGGCAAGGGCGAGCGCCCGTTCGCGGCTGCTTGCCGCGCCGGTGACGTAGGCGACATGTGCTGTCTCGCCGGGTCCGACCGTCAGCACCTGCCGGATGGAGCAGATGGGGTCGAGCACGGCACCCACGGTTCCCGAGAGCTGGCCCGAACCCCAGATGGCGTTGGCGCTCGCGGGCGTGTGCAGCCGGCCAAGGAACCGCGCGCGGTCCGTCTCAAAGGCCCACTCGCACCGCTCGCCCGGGTCGCATGCCAGCGTGTGGAAGCCCCAGTCGCGCCGTTCTTCCGCCGAGCGGGGCCGCCGTGTGAACAGCAGGGTCTCCAGCGACTCGACCGCCTCGGTCTCAACGAACAGGTTGCTGAAGGCCTTGTGCGCGTGATCAGCGCCCCGGTCGGCGAGGGTGACCTCGAAGTAGCTGGTGACTTCCAGTTCCAGCGTGGATCTCCCGTGGTTGGAGACCGCGATGCGGCGTATCTCGGCATCGTCTTCCGGCGAGACGATGACCTCGGTGTAGGTCTCTATGTCCCCGTCGTTGCGGCGGAACTCGGCTTTGTCCGCCGAGAACGTCACGTGGTAGTCGTCGGGCTCAGTGAGGGTGGGCTGGTAGGCGGAGGACCAGATCGCGCCGGTTCCCAGGTCTTTGAGGTAGACGAACGTTCCCCAGCAGTCGCGGGTGACGTCTTCGCGATACCGCGAGACGGTCTTGTCCATCCAGCGACTGTATCCGCCGCCGCCGTTAGTGACCATCACTGAGTACGTGCCGTTGGACAGGAAGTGCGTTGCGGGCGTGGGCGTGTCAGCAAGCGGATACGCCCGCGTCACGGGCGGCGGCGTCTCGCGTACCGAGCGCACGAACTCGACTTCTTCCACTCGCGGTTCAGCCAGCGTCACCCGACGCGGTATGCGCTCTTGCAACAGCAGCTCGGCGGAGCGCACCACCGGATCCGCATGGAAGCGCGCCACCATGCGGTCCTCGGTCAGCATGTTGCCCAGGGCGACCATGCTCATGCCCTGATGGTGCGCCATGTATGCACGCACGATCGCCCGCTCCTTGCCGGCGGGAACCCGGCCCGGGGTGTAGTCGACCGCCTCGTAGTAGCCGTAGTGTCCTTCAGCGCCCTGTTTGGAGAGCACCGCCAGGTTGTCGAGCGCCGCGGCCGGGTCGATGGGCAGCGCCAGCACGGTGGCGTACGGGGCGATGACGATATCGTCGGACAGGCCGCGCTTCAGGCCCAGACCCGGCACCCCGAACGCCTGGTACTGATAGGTGAGCTCCACGTCTTTGGCATTGAAGGCGGACTCCGAGACACCCCACGGCACGCCTCGCTGCTTCCCGTACTGGATCTGGCGGCGAACGACGTTGTGGTAGGTCTGGTTGAGCAGCGTGCCGGGCCGGTCTTGCATGACCAGTCGTGGCATCAGGTACTCGAACATGCTGGCGCTCCAGCTGACCAGCGCCTTGCCGCCGCCGGTGTTGGTGATGGCTCTGCCGAGGCGGAACCAGTGCTCCTGCGGCACGTCACCTTTGGCGATGGCCAGGTAGCTCGCGAGTCGGCACTCTGAAGCAAGCATGTCGTAGAAGGATGCGTCGAGCTTTCCTTCCGCAGTGTTGAAGCCGATGGAGAACACCATCCGGCTGTGGTCGAACAGCATGCCGAAATCGGTGTTCTCATACATCTCTCGCGCGATGTCACCGTCAAGGCGCAGTTCGGCCAGGAGGTGCCCGGCGGCAGCACGCCGTTCGCGAAGCGTGAAGGCGAGGTCGCGCGCCCACTCCGATGCGGCGCCTTCGTCTTCGGCAAGGTCGTCCAATGTGGTGAGGACGACTTCGAGCCCCTCGGCAAGGCCGACGAGACTGGGGACGTTGGAGGTGAGCGGCGAGAGCGCGCGCTGCACGCCGGGGCCGTCGAGGCCCTCCGGGAGACGAAGCAGCAGGTCCGCCCACGGCATGTGGGTCTCGATGATGTCTTGCGCCCGGCGAAGTCCCGCCGCGACATCCTGGACGGCATTACCCACGCGATGCAGCGCCACTGGATCGCCCTGGAGCGCGGCAACTCTGTCAGGGAGCGCCTGCGTCATCGCACCCAGGCCCCGCAGGGAGGCTGCCCACTGCCCCGCGTTGTCCGGCCGCTCCTCCATGTTCAGGCGTCGCAGGAGCTCCTCAAGCCCGACCCTTAGTCCGGCAACAGCCTCTATGTCGCCAAGCCTGTCTCGCGCGGAGAGCATCTCTTCAAGTGCGACCCGAATGCTGTCCTCAAGGCCGTCGAGCACTTGCGGGCCGAGCATGGGTCCCTCGGCCAGCTCTGCGAGTCCCACTCTGAGCGCGACAAGATGTCCAGCCAGGTTGCCGCTGTCCACTGTGGACACATACGTGGGGCGTAGCGGCTGCAAGGTGAGGGTGTCGTACCAGTTGTAGAAGTGGCCCCGGAAGCGCTCCAGGCCCGCCATGGTCTGCAGCGTCTGAGAGGTGCGTTGCACGGCCTCGCTGATGCTGATGTAGCCCAGGTCGTGCGCGGTAAGAACCGCGATGAGCTGCAGGCCTATGTTGGTGGGCGAGGTGCGGTGCGCAACCTCGCCTTTCGGCTCTTCCTGGTAGTTGTCGGGGGCCAGCCAGTGGTCCTCGGCGGTCACAAACGTCTCGAAGAAGCGCCAGGTCTTGCGGGCCATACGCCGCATCGACTTCACGTCGCGACCAGTGATCGCCGGCTGTTGGGGCTCGATGGGCATGCTGGCACGCCATGCCGAGAAGGGCCCGGTGAGCCACAATGCCAGCAGCGGTGCGCCGGACGCGAGCGAGATGGGGTCGAAGACCGCAGCCAGCGTCATGCCTGCGATCGTCACTGCAAGACCGGGCCACATCCGGCGGACGAAGCCTTCGGCGGAGTTGCCCAGGCGACGCTCGACGTCGGCCGCGGTCTCCCATTCAAGCAGGTTGCGGCGGGAGAAGATCATCCGCCACAGTGAGCGGATGATCGCGTCCGCCATCAGCCAGGCCTGGTGTGGCAGCACGGCGAGAGAGAGCAGCGCCCGGACGGTATCCCGCCAGAAGTCGCGGACGATGGAGTGGGCGTCGCCGCGGACCTGTGCGCCTCTGGGCCGGAAGAGCAGGGAGTCGGCCACGCTGAAGTAGACGGGGAAGAACACGATCGCCAGCACGACCGTGAGCACGCACCAGTCCGGACCCGGCAACAGAGCCCAGCTTGCGAAGATGAACAGCATCATGGTGGGTGGGAACAGCGAACGACGAAGGTTGTCGATGATCTTCCAGCGATGCAGCGCCGAGAGGGGATTGGCCTGGTGGCCGTCTGCGGTGGGTACTCTCGGCAGAAGCCAGGGAAGCGTCTGCCAGTCGCCCCGGACCCAACGGTGGAGTCGTGCGGAGTGCGAGGCGTAGCTTGCCGGCTGGTCGTCGAGCACCTCGATGTCGCTGGCCAGAGCGGTCCGCAGATACGAGCCCTCCAGGAGGTCATGGGAGAGCAGCGTGTTCTCAGGGAACCTGTCCTCGAGCACCGTGTTGAAGATGTCGACCTCGAAGATGCCCTTACCGGTGAAGCTGCCCTCGCCGAACACATCCTGATACGTGTCCGAGACGGCCCCCGCATACGGGTCGATACCGGTCACGCCGGAGTACAGCCATGCGAACAGCGAGCGTTCGGAGCCGTCCAATGACATCCCGACGCGGGGCTGCACAAGCCCGTAGCCGCGGTCGATCCGGTGTTTGGC
>JAFGIH010000309.1 GCA_016929985.1 Thermoleophilia bacterium
CATGCTCGGCTGCCCATCGGCCCTCTTCTCCACGAAGGCGAGTCCCCCAGAGAAGGGGAGGCCTATCGAGTATTCCGCTGGTATGACCATCACGCCATTAACGTCCACGAATCCGATCTTCTCCCCGACCGCCACCGCGGCCAATCCCTCCGAGAAGGTGTCGGCGCCGTCGAACCGTGGTTCGATGGCCCACTCGCCCCGCTCGTTGATGTAGCCACACTTGAGCCCGCCCTCCTCCACGACCATGGCCATGGCGAGGCCCTCACTGAAGTCGCCCGCGTACTTGGCCTCGGGAGCCAGGACCACCCTGCCGGTAGTATCGATGTACACGGTGGAGTCGTCCACCGCAGGGGTGCGTAACACCGCCGCCAACCCCTCGTGAAACGAGGATGCGTCCGTGAACTGCGGCTCTATGACGAAGCGGCCGCTCTCGTCGATGTAGCCCCATTGACTGCTCATCCGCACCGCGGCCAACCTTTCCGAGAAGCCGAGCGCATATTCGAACTGCGGCTCGATGACCATCTTTCCCCAGGTATCGATGTAGCCCCAGAGTTCACCCTGCTGCACGGCGGCCAGACCCTCCGAGAACTGCAGGCCGTAGGTCTGCTCCAGCTGCGGCAGATCCGCGATCACCCGGCCTCTCTTGTCTATCAGACGCCACACGCCGTCCTCTATCACCACCGCCCGGCCCTCGCTGAAGTCGTAGCACCACTCGAACCGAGGCCCGATGACCAGTTCGCTTTTCTCATCCACGTAGCCCCAGAGCTGGGGATCGCCGTCCATCAGCACGCGGCCGAGTCCGTCGGAGAACTCCGCGGCTTCGACGAACAGGGGTGCGATGACCATGGCCCCACCGGCGTCGATGTAGCCGTATCGTTCGTCCAGGAGGGCGGGGAAGAGATGCACCTCGTCCGCCTTGCCGTCTCGCGATCCGGCCAGCAGGAAGTAGAGCCCCACCGCGATGCCCGCCAACACCACGAGCGCAGCGACGACAAGGAGCGCCCGCGGGAGGCGGCGCAGCCGGGCGCCCGAGCGGCGGCCGGCGCGGGAGCGAGCGCCGCGGTCGGCGCCATCGCCGCGACCGTCCAGGGCATCTCTCGAGGGGAGTTCGGAGACCCGGGGTCCGAGGTCCCAGGCGTTGTCGGCGGCAGAGAGGGGCGCGCCGCACTCCGGGCACCAGTCCAGCGTGCCCCTGGGCAGCTGCGCGCCGCACTCGCTGCAGGTCTTGGCCACGTCAGTACTTCCGCGACCAGATCACGGCGCCGGTCTTGTCGATGTAGCTGAAGTCGTCGCTCAGCTCGTCGCGGTGAGACACCCGGGCGAGGCCCCCGGAGAAGTCGCCGGCATACTCGTGTTGCACCGGGATGACGACCGTGCCGGTGGCGTCGATGTAGCCCCAGAGATAGGCCTCATCGACCTGCTGACACACCGCCGCCATGCCTTCACAGAAGGGTCGTGCCGCGCAGTATGCCGCCAGATCGATGACCAACGCGCCATTCCCGTCGACGTATCCGCATCCGTGGCCGGTCGCCACCGGCGCGAGTCCCTCCGAGAAGCCCCAGACTCGGCGGAACTCAGGCTGCACCACGTAAGCGCCGGTCTTGTCCACACAGCCCCACGTCTCCTGGCCATTCCGGACCTCCGCCACGGGAGCCAGTCCCTCAGAGAACGCTTCTGCGAGCGCAAAACGAGGTTGGATGACCCAGGCGCCGGTTGTGTCGATGAAGCCCAACTCGTAAACGTCGTTATTGGCGAATCCCGCCACCGCGAGCCCCTCGGAGAAACGATCGGCCGCATCGAACTGAGGCTCGATGACCCAGACCCCGGTCGTGTCGATGTATCCGACCTTGCCCTCGGCTTCCTTCACGGCCGAGGCGAACCCCTCGGAGAAGGAGTCTGCGAACCACAGCGTCGGCTGGATGACGTACGTACCGGTCTCGTCGATGAATCCCCAGGAACCACCTTGAGGATGTTCGCTCACCGCGGCCAGGCCCTCGGTGAAGGGGCAGGCGTTGGCGAAGCGGGGCTCCACGACCCAGGCCCCGCTCTCGTCGATGTAGCCCCAGGTGCTTCCGTCCACCGTGACAGCGGCCAGCCCTTCGGAGAAGGGATAGCCATACTGGAACTGCGCTTCGATGACGCCACAGCCTCCGCGATTGATGTATCCCCACATCCCGTCGAACGACAGGGACGGGTAGCGGTCCACATGGGTGACGGTCTCGGAGCTCCCACCCACGTCGTCGCAACCAAGTCCTCCCAGTCCCACGATCCCGAGGACAAGCAAGACTACTACGGCCACGTTCGCCCAACCGGCGCCGCGACTCGGACGCTTTGTCATCACGACCCTCCCCCGGTCGCCTGATGTCATGGCGGCAATTGTACCGCCGCCCGCGGACGCGGCGGCCACGGGGGCGCAGGGCCGCAGGCCGGCGGCGGGGCCGCGGCACGCGCCGACAGCGCCGGCCGCCCGCTCTGCCGCTCGCGCCCGAGCCCCGATTCGGCTAACCTATGTGGTGTGACCCAGACGAGGAGGTAAACGAATGACTCCCACCATTCCCGCCATCGTCGAAAGACGCGCCATCCGCAAGTACCTGTCCGAACCGGTGCCCGAAGAGGTCATCAGAGAGATCCTCGCCGAAGCCCGCTGGGCGCCGTCGGCCACCAACACGCAGACCACCTACGCCTACGTGCTCTCCGGCCAGACTCTGGAGAGGTTCAAGGCCGACCTGCGCGAGTACGCCGAGGAGGAGGTCCCCGAGGCATCCGACCTGGGGCCGCGCGTGCCGCTACCGGCGAAGTACCAAGCCAGGCAGGACGAGCTGTTCAAGACCCGGCTGTCGTTCATCGCGGCCGAGCAAGCCAAGATGGGCATCGAGCCCTCCACGTCGCCGCTGCCGCCCGCGGTCGCCATGGCCGAGATCTTCGGAGCGCCGGTGGTCATAGCCCTGGCCATCCCCAGAGACACCGGGCTGCCCTACGGCTGCTTCGACGCCGGGTTGTTCGCGCAGTCGCTGGTGCTCATCGCGCAGGCCCGCGGACTGGGCACCTGCATCACGGGCTCGAACGTCCGCTATCCCAACTTGCTGCGCAAGGTGATCCCCGGCGCTGAGGACAAGCTCTTCGTGATAGCCATCGCCCTCGGCTACGCCGACATGGAGGCCCCGGTGAACCGCTTCCCGCGCACCCGCATCAGCGTCGACGAGTTCGCGACCTTCCTCAGCTAGCGAAGACGGACCGCTAGTCGCGAGGAATCTGCCAGACCATCACGCCGGCCGTGTCGATGTAGCCTATGAGAAAGGCTGCATCGGCCGGCCCCGTGACCCGGGCCAGGCCGCCGTCAAAGGCGCCTGCCGTCGCGAACTGGGGCTGGATGGCGAGCGTGCCCGTCTTATCCACGTAGCCGCTCAGCCTGCCGGAGTCACCCTCTTGCTTGACGAGGCCCAGCCCCTCTGAGAAAGCTTCCGCCATGGCGAACTGCGGCTGGATGACGAAGGTCCCTGTCGGATCGATGTAGCCGTACTGCCCCTCGCTCTCCACCGCCGCAAGCCCCTCGGAGAACCGGTAGGCATCCTCGAAGCGCGGCTCGATGACCATCGCGCCCGTCTTGTCGACGTATCCCCAGAGGCCGCCTATCTGCACGGCTGCGAGACCCTCGGAGAACGTGTTGACCATCTCGTAGCGGGGCTCTACCGCCCAGGTCCCTGTCGGATCGATGAAGCCCCATGTGCGGTCACCGCCGCCATCTAGTTGAAGCGCACCGGCCAGACCCTCGGTGAAGGGCATCACGCTGCCGAACTGCATCTCGACGACCGTCTTGCCCTGTTTGTCGATGAACCCGTACTTGCCGCCGTCGCCGACAGCGGCCAGGCCCTCGTCGAACGACTGCACGTGGCTCATCTCCGGCTGCAGCACCGCCTTGCCTTTCTTGTCGATGAAGACAGAGGATCCATCCTCCAGCCCCACCAGTCCGAGACCCTCCGAGAACGGCATTGCTCCCGTGTACTGAGGCTTCACCACAAGCTTGCCCGTGGTGTTGCAGTATCCCCATAGATCGTCCTTCTGCACGGGAGCAAGACCCTCTGAGAACTCGCCCGCGTAGTCGAAGACGCATTCGATGACGGTCTGGCCGCTGTTGTCGATAAAGCCGTAGGCCTCGGTCTCTTTGTCTTGGATCGGGTAGAGCTGAACGGCCTCGTCGCCGTCCGCCCCGGACGAGCGGCAACCCGCCGCCCCCAGAGCTCCGGCGACCAGCACCAGCGCCAACACCAGCGTCAACTTCTTCATGCGTTCGGACTCCCTACTCGCGTGTCATCTGCCAGACGATCTTGCCGGACGTGTCGAGGTATGCGCTGTTGAACGCGCCATCCTCGGGCTCGGTGACGTAGCCCAGTCCTTTGGAGAAGGCGCTCGCATGGCCGTACTGTGGCTCCACCACCACGGCGCCCGAGGTGTCGACGTAGCCGCACGTGGTGTCTTCACCATCGTCGATCTCCACCACCGCGAGCCCCTCCGAGAAGGCATAGGCCCAGGAGTAGCGCGGCTCCACCACCACCGCGCCCGTGCTGTCGATGTAGCCGTAGCCACCGCCGCTCTTCGCCGCGGCGAGACCCGCGGAGAACCTGTCGGCGTAGTCGTATCGGGTCGGGATGACCATGGCGCCCGTCTTGTCGATATAGCCCCACTTCTCCTCCACCATGACGGCGGCCAGGCCCTCAGAGAAGCCCGAGACGCTCTCGAACTGAGGCGCGATCACGAGACTTCCGGTCTTGTCGATGAAACCCCAGCTGGTGACACCGGTCGTGTCGGTCCACCCCGCGGCCGCCAGGCCCTCACTGAATCCCAGCGCCCCGTCGAACTGCGGATCGATGGCGATGTCGCCCTCGGTGTCGATGAACCCGTAGCCGTCCTCGGTGCCCATCAGAGCCAAGCCCTCTGCGAAAGGCTCCAGGTAGTAGGCTTCGCGGGTGATGACGGCTGCGCCGGTCGTGTCGACGAACCTGAAGCGCCCCTCTTTTTCGATCACCAGAGCCAGACCCTCGGTGAACTCGTACGCTCCGACGTACTGAGGCTCGATGACGAAGGCGCCGG
>JAFGIH010000310.1 GCA_016929985.1 Thermoleophilia bacterium
GAGCGGGAGTCTTCGACCGGCTCCGGGAAATGGAGTATCCCGTAATAGCCTTCAATGCAGCTGCCCGCACAGATCGCTTGGATTCGTCTGGCGAGCTCGGTTTCGTCAATTGCCGGAGTGCCGCCTGGTGGGCCATGCGGGAGATGTTGGACCCGGCTGCCTCCTACCCGATCGAGCTACCGCCCGACGACCTCTTGATCGGGGATCTCACCGCGCCCAAGTGGCGGGTGACCTCTGGAGGCCGGATCCAGGTGGAGTCCAAGGACGATATCCGCAAACGTCTGGGGCGATCGACCGACTCGGCCGACGCGGTGGTCCAGGCTTTCTGGACACCCGAGATCGAGCCGGAGGACGAGCTCCTGGTCTACGAGGACCGGGTGGTCATAAGCAACTTCTAGGAGGTCCCGTGGGGCTCTTTGACCGACTCAGACTGAGGGAGAGCGACGGATACCGGGCGCTCTCTGAGGAGAACCGCGAAGCCCTGGACAGTCTCGAGTTCTTCCAGGAGCGCATGGCGGAGCTGGAGCTGGCGCTGGAGGACCTGAACTGGGTCCGGCTCAGCTTCGAGTCCGAACAGGAGTTCAGCCGCGACGGGCTGAAGCGGATCGTGGCGCTCTCGCGCCTGATGTTCTTGAAGAATCCTTTGATCAACCGGGCCGTCACCCTGCAGGCCATGTATGTGTGGGGCCAGGGTATCTCCATCGAAGCCAAGCATCCCGCCGTAGACGCGGCGGTGCAGGCCTTCCTAGACGACGAGAAGAACAAGGCGGAGTTGACCGGCCACCAGGCCCGGACGCTCAAGGAGCAGGACCTGCAGACGGAGGGGAACCTGTTCTTCGTCTTCTTTTGTCACCGCTACACCGGCCGGGTCCGGGTACGGACCATCCCGCTGGATGAGATCGAAGAGATCATCACCAGTCCTGATGACCGGAAGGAGCCCTGGTACTACAAGCGGGTATGGTCGTCGGTGGAACTGGACTATGGCTCCGGAGCCGTCACGGTCCGGGCCAGCCAGACGGTCTACTATCCGGACTGGCGCTACAACCCCACGCCCAAACCGGACAAAATCGGCGGGCACCCGGTCATGTGGGACACCCCGGTCTACCACGTCAAGGTGGGCGGGCTCTCCGGTATGCGCTTCGGCGTTCCAGAGACTTACTCGGGCCTGGACTGGGCCCGGGCCTACAAGGAGTTCCTGGAGGACTGGGCCACCATCGTCAGGGCCTACTCGCGCTTCGCCTTCAACCTCACCACCAAGGGCGGCAAGAAGGGACTGGCAGCCGCCAAGGCCAAGCTGGGCACCACGGCCGGCACCTCGAGGGCCGATACCAACCCGCCGCCGGTGGCCGGCGCGGTGTTCGCCGCTGGTGACGGGCGGACACTGGAGCCGATCAGGACGGCTGGTGCCACCACTAAGGCCGAGGACGGCCGCCGCATGCTGCTCATGGTGGCGGCGGCGACGGGGCTGCCCGAGACCTTCTTCGGCGACATTCAGGGCGGGACGCTGGCCACGGCCAAGTCTCTCGACCGGCCCACCGAGCTCAAGTTCAGCGACCGCCAAGAGCTGTGGATCAGTATCCACCAGGCGATTCTTAACTACGTCATCGATAAGCGGGCTCTGGCGGTAGCCTACCGTGACCTCCAGGGCGTCTACGTCATCGACGATGAGGGCGACGACGGCCGGGTGGTATTGACGACCAGGGACCCCGAGACGGGCGACCCCATCGACCGCCATATCGACATCGACTTCCCCAGCATCCTGGAGCACGACAAGGCTGCGGATGTGGACGCTATCGTCAGGGCCGCCACCCTGGACGGCAAGGCTCCCGCCGGCACGATGGATCCCAAGACGGTCTCGCGCCTGCTCCTGACCGCGCTGGGCCAGGACGACATCGACGATCTCTTGGACGAAATCTTCCCCGAGGACGAGGAAGGCCAGGTCACGCCCGAGGCAGAGGCGGCCTTCATCGAGGCGGTGCGGGACTTGCGCGCGCTGGTGGAGAGCAGTGAGCGAGCTTCTTGAGGTCCTTAAGCGTCTCGACGCCGCGGCGGTCCGAGCGCGCAAAGAGCGGCAACTAGCCTCAGCCGTCAAGACGGCCGAGCGGGCGCTGGCTAAGGCGTTCGCGAAGCAGGGGCGGGAGTTCCTGCAGGGGTTCGCCCGACTGGAAGCCCAATTCCCGGTCAGCGAGGCGGCGCTTGTAGAGCGGACGGCCCGCCGGCTGGACTGGGAGCGGTACTTCACCGCCGCGGAGTTGGCTACGCTCCTACTGTTCGAGGTGCCCCTCAGCCGCTTGATGCAGGCGGCGCTGCTGATCGGGGCCCGGCTGGCGATCGCGGACCTCAAGATCGACTACAGCTTCGCCCTGGAGAACCCCCGGGCGGTCGCGTTTCTGAAGGACCGGGCGGCTGCTCGGGTGACCATGATAAACCAAGCGACTCGCTCCAGCCTGAACACGCTGCTTACCAAGGCCATGGACGATGGTTGGAGCTATGGTAAGACCGCCAAGGCCATCCGCGAGCAGTTCGAGGGCTTTGCTGGACGCATGCCGCAGAAGCACATCCAGTCGCGGGCCCACCTGGTGGCGGTGCAGGAGGCCGGGGAGGCTTACGAGCACGGCAACCTAGCGGTGGGTCAAGAACTGCAGGCGGCCGGGCTCCAGATGGAGAAGTCATGGCTCACCGTGGGGGATGACCGGGTGAGTGAGCAATGCCAGATGGACGAGGCGGCGGGCTGGATCCCGCTCGATGATGTGTTCCCCAGCGGCAACGACTGCCCGCCCGGGCACGTGGCTTGCCGATGCTGTGCGCTTTACCAGAGGAAGTCGGACAGCGGATAGGAGGTCAGATGAACGAAATGCAACGCGCGGTGCTCACGGCGCTCCTTGAGGCTGACGTGTCTCCGGAGGACCTGAGCGAAATCGCAGCGGCCATCGCCGGAAAGGGGGAGGCCACCAAGACGGCTGGGAGTGAGAGTGTCTCCGAGTCTGAACTCTGCGGCGACTTCATCCCCCTGGTGGAGAAGGCGGTCCGCAAAGACGGCACCATCCAGGTCAAGGTGATACAGCCGGGCCTGGGCTCCAGCGGCTACTACCCGCCCGAGGTCCTGGAGCGTGACGGGCCGCGCGTGTTCGCCAAGGGTCTCAAGATGTTCTGCGACCACCAGACCATGAGCGAGGAGGCGGAGCGGCCTGAGGGCTCGATTAGGAACCTGATGGGCGAGCTCATCTCTGACGCCCGCTGGGAAGCGAAGGCTCCGGCCGGCCCGGGCCTCTATGCCGACGCCCAGGTGTTCGACGCCTGGAAGCCGTTGGTGGAGGAATTGGCGCCCCACATCGGCGTGTCCATCCGGGCGTCCGGCCGCGCTAAGTCCGGCGAGGTGGAGGGCAAACGTGTACCCATAATCGAGGAGCTCGTTAGCGCCAAGAGCGTGGACTTCGTGACCATGCCGGGCGCCGGCGGGCAGATCATGACCCTGTTCGAAGCAGCGCGATCGCGCGCTCAAAACGTCACCGTGGGAGGTGAAGTAGACGTGGATGAAAAGCAACTGCAAGAGGCCGTGGCAGCGCGCGAGGCTGCCGAAACCAAGCTGAACGAGGCGACTGACAAGGTCACCGCTCTGGAGGCCGAGAAGACCACGCTCTCCGAGAAGGTCGCCCGCCTGGAAGAGGGCGAGATCCTGCGCGAGGCCAAGGCTTATGTGGCCGAGACTCTCTCCTCGGAGCTGCCGGAGATGACCAAGCAGCGTCTGGTCGAGACTCTCTCCAAGAACCCGCCCGTCAAGGACGGCGCCCTGGACAAGGAGAGCTTCAGCGAGGCCATCGAGAAGGCCCAGACCGAGGAGATCAAGTATCTGGTGGCCATGAGCGAGTCCGGCCGCATCAAGGGCATGGGCTCCAGCGGCGAGACGGACACCACCACGACCGACCGTGAGGCTCTCGTGGAGAGCTTCGAGCGGACCGGCATGACCCACGAACAGGCGGTCATCGCCGCCCAAGGACGCTAGACCCAGGCAGCCGCAACCAAGCGGCGAAAGGACGGTATGCAAAATGGCTAACAACAAAGTCTTTACGGACGGCTACCAGCTGTCCGTGGTGGTCACCGACCCGGCAGCCCCGGACGCCGGCGACCCGGTGCGCTACGGTCTCTTGACCGGCGTGGCCCTCACCGACGAGGGCGGGGGCGGTAACGCCGCGACCGAGACCACAGTCGACTTCGGTCCGGGCGTCTGGGACCTGTCTGTGGTCGATGAGGTGGGGGGCGGCATCGCCGTAGGTGACGCGCTCTTCTACGACGATGCCCTCGATGGGATCACCAACGATCCTTCCGGCAACTACTTCTTCGGTTTCGCCAACGAGGCCGTAGGTATCGGTCTTACTGCCACCATCATGGTCATCCACGTCCCGGCTCCGGGCTCCGGTACGCTGGGCGCGGGTACCATCGCGACGGCCAACCTGGCGGCGGGCATCCTGTCGGCCGATGTGAACGGCCGCGCCAAGATGGCAGCCGGCTACTTCACCGCGGCTGCAGTCACGGACAAGTTCGCGGTCGACACGGTGACGGGGCGCGAGATAGCGACCGGCGTCGTCAACGTCGCTCTGGCAGCCGGGACCAATTCGGGCGTGGACGTTGCTCTGGTCGGCATGGCAGCGGGAGATGAGATCGTCAGCGTGTTGTCGTTCACGACTGCTGCTGCAATCGCCACCGTGGCCGATCGCACGGCGGAGTATGCGGCCGGCACGGATGAACTGACCAAGGCCGCGGGCACCGACGAGACCAACAACCAGCTCCTCATCATCTGGATCGACAAGACCTGATAGCCGGGTCTGCCTAAGTCCCCTTCTTAAGGGGCGTCTCCCAAAGCGGAGACGCCCCTTTTTGCACCCCAAACCCCAGCCCAGGAAGGAGCAGCAACATGGGCGAGTTTTTGCAGTTGTACGAAAGCTGGGCGGGCTACAAGCCCGTCTCGGCAGTGCCCTTGAGCGAGGCCAAGATCAAGACCACGCTCGACCTCCTCACCAACGCCCGCAAGGTGCCGACGCACCGCTGGCGCTATGAGCTGCAGGAGGCCATCACCACCTCCGACTTCCCGCAGCTCTTCGGGCAGGTGCTCGACCGCCAGCTGCTGGGACGCTACCGGGCGGTGACGCCCGAGTGGCGGAGCTACCTCCCCACCGGCACCCTGCCCGACTTCCGGGTCGTGCAACTGCACAAGGTGCAGGGCAACGACACCCGTCTTGACCGCGTGGCCGAGAAGGGCGAGTATCCGCTCGCGCCGATGGCCGAGGCCTCCTACAACCGGCAGGTGTTCAAGTACGGCCGTCAGTTCGACGTCTCCTGGGAGTCGCTCATAAACGACGCCCTGGGCGCCATGAGCGACATCGAAGAGCGGTTCGCGGAAGCGGCTCTGCTCTCCGAGGCCTGGCAAGCTACCGGGCTGTATTGCTCGGCGGCCGGTCCCAACGTCGGCCTGTTCGGCGCTCCGATCGCCGACGTCGACGGTCAGAACGTCACCAACCAGGGCGTGCTGCCGCTCAGCATCCAGAACCTGGAGACCACGCTCGCCCTCATGGCTGCTCAGACCGACGTCAACGGGCGTCCGCTGGGCATCCGCGGCGTTCATCTGGTTGTCACCCCGGCCCGCGAGATGCGCGCCCGGGCCATCCTCACCAGCGCGTTCGTCCAGCAGGTCGACACCACCGGCGGCGGTACAGTGGCGGCTCAGACCTACGTGCCTCTGCCGACCGCGAACGTTCTGCCGCAGGTAGGCCTGCAGCTGCACGTCGACCCCAACCTGCCCATCATGGACCTGACCGGCAACAACAACGGCACCTGGTATGTGTTCGCTCAGGCGCAGTCCAACACGGCCAAGGCCGCGCAGATGGACTTCCTGGCCGGGCACACCAGCCCCGAGATCTGCATGAAGGCCTCGAATAAGGTCTCCAGCGGCGGCGGGGTCATCAGTCCGTTCGAAGGCGACTTCGAGACCGATGACGTCTTCTACCGGGTACGGCACTGCTTCGGCGGCTGCCGACTCGACCCCCGGTACGCATACGCTCAGGTGAGCGCAGCCTGATGGCCGCGGAGCTTCCATATCCGGTTAGCGTGGAGGCTTACTACCTGGCGGCTGTTCTCGAGGAACTCCAGGGACTCCGGGCCGACCTCGCGTCGGCCCGGCCCCTGCTGGCCCCGACAGAGCTGGTCGAGTTGCGTGAGCCCGTTGTCGAGCTTCGCGAGCCGGAGATATCCCCGGTAGAGGCGGAGGTCAAAGAGGCGATCGTGGAGGCGGTCAAGAAGGCCGAGCCCGCGGCGAAGCCGAAGCCGGCCAAGAAGACCGCGGCGAAACCACGAGCCAAGAAGTAAGCCATGGCCGACTTCACTTACGACCTCACCACCGATGCCGGCAAGGTGCGCCTGCTGATCCCGGATACTTCCGCGAGCGCGTATGTGTTCAACGACGACGAGATCGATGCGTTCCTCAGTCTGGAGGACGGTGTGCGGCGCGCGGCCGCCTTGGCCCTTGAGACCATCGCGAGCTCCCAGGCTCTCACCTTGAAGGTGATCAAGATTCTGGATCTGCAGACCGATGGCGCCAAGACAGCCGAGGCTCTCATGAAACGGGCCTCCGAGCTGCGTGCGCAGGCTCTGGAGGCAGACGCGGAAGAGGAAGACGGTGGATTTGAGGTGATCGAGATGGTGCCCAACACCTTTGCTCACCGTGAATACATCCGCAACGAGATGCTGAGGGGCTTGTGAGAGTTCAGACCATCACCGCCCCCTCTCTGCTCGTGGCGCTTGCGGCTCTGTTCGACCAGACCTGCACCGTGCAGAAGAACACGCCGACGGCGGACGCCGTCGGTCAGATGGCGGACGCCTGGACGGACCTTGCCGGGCACGTCAACCTACCCTGCCGGGTGGCCCCAGTCCCCGCGGACCGCGACCGCCGGCCCAGAGTAGACATGACCGTGACCACCATATCCCACATCGTGTGCCTGCCCGGAGCCTATCCCGGCATCACCACAACCCCCGTGCCTCCCGTGACAGCTATGCGGGTGGTGTATAGCGGGGCCAACTACCAGATTGTGAACGTCATCCGCGACTCGGAGCTGCTCATGACTGAGCTTGAGGTAGAGCAGGTGACGACGTGATAGCGGCCAAACTGGTGGGCGGGGCGGGTCTTGCGGCCAAGTTCCGCAAGCTGGAAGGGGCCGCCCAAACCAAGGTGCTGGAGACTGCTCTCGTGGCTGGCGCACTGCTCGTGCAGAACGAGTGGAAGATCCGGGCGCCCTACCGCACCGGCACCTACCGTCGAAGCATCCACATCGGCGGCCACACCGGGCTCGCCTCCGACTTCAAGGGTGACGACCTCGGACCCCAGCAGGCCGGACCCCAGCAGGCACGGGTCATCATCGGCACCAATATCACCGACCCGCCGTATCCCATCTTCCTGGAGCGCGGCACGTCTCGGATGACGGCGCGGCCCTCGGCCGGTCCGGCCTTCGACGCCAAGAAGGCCGCCGCCCTGCAAGAGGTCGGAGATGCTATGCGCGAGCAACTGGAGAAGCTGACATGAGCTTCGAGGCCGCTCTCAACACCTATCTGAAGGCCCACGCCGGACTCTCCGCCCTGGTCGGTGCTCGTATCTACCCGGACCTCATGCCGGAGGGCACGTCGAGTGACTGCGTCACCTGGCAGGTGGTGGGCGGGCGCGAGCTTCACATCGCCAACTACGTCGAGCCGACCCTGCTGATTAAAAGCTACTCCAAGTCGCGCCTCAGTACCGTGGCCATCGATGACCAGGTGCGCTCGGCGCTCGAGACCTATCACGGCATGATCGGCGACTATCACGTGCGGGTGATGACCGATCTGGGCCCCGACGACTACGAGCAAGACACCGGCTGGCGGGTGCGAATGCGCTACGCCAGACCGTTCTACAGACACTCCTAACGCGAGGCCGCCAAGTAGCGGCCTTTTTCATGCACCGAAAGCGAGGTGACTCATGCGCTTCGAGCACAAGAACGGCCCCGGCACTGTGGTGAAGATCGGCACCCGCCGCTTCCCCATGCCCTACGAGACGGACGACCCGAAGGAGATTCGTCTGCTTCGCAAGAATCCCCGCGTCTCCGAGGCCAAGAAACCCAAACCCACCCCCAAGGTTCCGCTTGCGGAAGTGGTGGATGAGAAGAAGAAGGAGGTGTAACCCAGCATGATTGCTTCCAACCGCTACAACCTGCAGATGGCTATCCAGCCCGGACGCGGTATCTATCCTACGGCACCCGACTTCTTCTTCGAGTGCCCCGGTACCGGTCTTGTGCCTCGGCCGACCATCTCGCGTCTTGAGATATGCGACGGCCGCTTGTGGAGTCCATCGCTCAAGAAGGTGACCTACATCGAGACCGGCGGGCAAGTGGACCTGATCGCGCAACCGGAGGGACTCGGCGCCTTGCTCTATGGGATGCTCGGTGCTATCGACAGCACCCCGGGCGCGCCCGACGAGCACGTCATCACCCCGGCGACCGATCTCTCGGACTTCCCCTATTTCATCGTGTGGCAGTTCATGGACGATGAGTGGCGCGTGTTCAAGGATTGCCAGATCGTAGGCGGCGAGTTTACCGTCTCGACCGACTCCACCTGGGCGCTCATTCGCCCGACCATCATCGGCATGGCTCCGATGGAGTACGGCTCCGATCTGGGCGAGGATGAGGCCACCGAGGAGACCGAGCATTTCCACTGGCTGGACGCTGGCGGATATCACTTCATCGGTGGTGACTACACCAATGCCTACATGCCCGACCTGCCCGCGAGTCTAGATGATGTGAAGACCGTGCTGGCAGCGTTCAAGACCGCCTACAACGCTCACTGCGCCGTTGCGACCGGGCTTCACCATCAGGCGGCCGATGCTGTAAACGTGCTGGCCTACGGTACGCCCATCGCGGACGAAGCGGCGGCCATCGCGGCCTGCACCGAGATCCGCACCGACAGCATTGCTCACAACGCCGACGACGCCACTCACTACTTCGCCGACGTTCTGAACGATATCGTTCATGCCAACCCCACTACCACGGCCACCTGCATCACGTTCTTGCAGGAGCTGTTGGGGTCGGTCAACTCCCCGGGCTGCTACAACCGGCACCTCGGAGCCAAGGCAGGCTCGCGTTCGCTCACGGTGAGTATCGACATGGCCGCTCAGCCCATTCAGGGTGAGGCAGTCGTGCCCTACATCATCAAGCGCAAGCGCGGAAGCATCAACGTGGCCGTCGACCTTCTGTTGGGAGACTTCGAGCTCGTCAACCTGGCGCTGTTCGGAGATCCCAACCCGGCCGCCGGGACCGAGATGACGACCGACATCCAGCACCTGAGTCTGTACAACAAGTTCATTGCTCAGGCCGATGAAGAGTGGTCGGTGGCCTTCGACGTTCCTCAGTTCGACATCGACCCCGAGCCTCTGTACGGCGTTACCGGCAATCCGGCCGGCGACGAGATCATCCGCTCCATCGGCGGGGAAGCCTCCGGCGACGAGGGCGAAGAGATCACCATCACGCTCAAGAACACGACCGCGGGCTACTAAGCCCCCTTCTCAATTTGTCCCCGGACGAACCCGGCCGTCTCCCTCCCAGGTGCGGCCGGGCCGGGGCACCCTAACCTGGGAGGAACCATGACAGAGAAGATCAAGGTGGCCGAGTATCACAACCGGCCCATCGTGGAGTTGGAACTGCCCGGCGGCGAGGTCCTGAAACTCCGTCAACCGCTCGAGCAAGACTACTTCCGCTGGCAGGACGTCACACAAGAGCACCGGAGGCGGGTCACCGACTACGGCGAGGAACTGGCGAAGCGGGCCGCCAAAAGGGCTGAAGAGACCGGCGACCCCGACGAGGGTAAGGCCCTTCTCAGAGAGGAATCGGCCGAGGAACGTATCCCAGTCGAGGTCACGGTACGTTATCTGCTGGCTTCGCGCCTGGCGATCTTCATCGAGCCGGAACAGACCCCGGAGCGTCTGCTCGACGTGCTCGGCCCCGACATCATCCATGAACTGCTCCAACGGATCGACGCCATCATCGGCGGTGATGCGGCAAAAAAACGCCTAGCCGGGAACTGACCGGCCGCGACCTAGACCTGTATTACACTGAGCTCGCCTACTGGTATGGGCGGGGGGCTTGGGAGTTCCCCGATGCGCCCCGGGCTTGGGTCTCCAAGATGGCCCGCTATCTGCCCTATCACCGCGACCGAACGGTGCTCATGTTGGCTCGGGCCATCGCTTTGGCTATGACGGGCAAATTCGAGCCTGAGTATCAACCGGAGACTGGGACATCCACCGACCCCGAGACGGTCAGGAATACCGCGTTTCGCAAGCTGGACTCTGTTCGGGACAGACATCGGGGCGTGATCGGGAAGTACCGCAAGAAGAAGAGGGAGAGCTTTGGCACTAGGCGGTGAGATAGAGCGTCTGTATATCCTGTTCGATGCCGACGGGCGACCCTACGTCAAGGGACTGCGCGCCCTGGAGATGGCTACTCACACTTCGGGCGGCCGCATGGTTTCGGCCTGGAGCAAGTACGGCGGGGCCTCGGGGAAGGCTGTAGCGGCCGGGCTGGCCGTGGGGACTGTTGCTCTTGCCGCCTTCGGGGCGTTGGTCGTTAAGACCGGCGTCAAGTTCGAGGAGTTGGAACACACCATCCGAAAGGGCACCGGGGCCACCGGCAAAGCTCTCGAAGGTCTCACCGACTCGGCTAAGAAGGTCTACGCCGTCGTGGAACAGAGTTCGGCCGACGTGGCTACCGTCGTCGCCGACCTCAACACCCGTCTGGGCGCGACCGGTGAGCACCTGGAGAAGCTCGCCAAACAGATGATCGACCTCTCCGATGTCTCCGGTGAAGTCCCGGCGGCGCTGGTGGCGGCCACCACGCGGGCGTTCGGCGACTGGTCGATCGCCACTGAAAAGCAATCTGAGGCGCTGGACTGGATGTGGAAGGTCTCGCAGAGCACCGGGATCGGGGTGACGCAACTCTCGCAGAAGGTGGTACAGGCCGGGGCTCCGCTTCGGGAGCTGGGCTTCGACTTCGAGACAGCCACCACCATGATGGGCCAGTTCGAGCGGGAGGGTGTCAACGCTGAAGCCATCCTGGGTTCTCTCAAGATCGGTCTCGCCCGCATGGCCAGCGAGGGGTTCACCAACGCTGAAGACGCCCTTGCTGAACTCATGCGGCGCATCAAAGAGGCGCCTGAAGGCCTGGATGCCGTCAGCATGGCCATGGAGATCTTCGGCTCGCGCGCCGCCGCCGACTTCACCCTGGCCGTCCGCGAGGAACGCTTCGAGTTTGACGAGCTGCTCAATTCTCTTCGCTCCTCCCCTGAGACCATCGCCGCTGCCGAGTCTGCCACCGAGACGCTTGGCGACAAGTGGAAGACCACGCTCCACAAGATGGAGCTGCAGCTGGAGCCGCTCGGCACGCGAGTGCTCGAATACTTAAACAGCGCCTTCGATCAGATGAGCGAGACGGCCGAGAAAGAGGGCTGGGGGGTTGCCGTCGGTCAGATAGTCGGAGATGCCATCGGAGAGGCTGCCAAGTTCGCCATGGCGGAGGCTGGGCCGTTCCTCATCGAGGTGGGCTGGCGCTTCGCGACTGGAGCTGTCGAGGGCACCGCCCGCGGCACACTCCAGATGTTGGGCCTTGATCCTTACGGGGATTACAGCACCGATCTGGAGCGCTGGGAGAACTACATCCGCGAGCAGATGCGCGAGTACACAGCCTATGGCTCTGTTGAGGGCTTCCGGCTGGCTATGGGGGACCTCAACAACGCCATCCAGACCGAGGGGCTGTTGGAAGGCTTGTACCTGGGCCGCCCGAAGACCGCCGACGAGATGATGGAACTGGCCCGGC
>JAFGIH010000311.1 GCA_016929985.1 Thermoleophilia bacterium
ACTGGGCACGGTCTTGGTGGCGAAGATGAAGTAGGGGATCAGCGCCGCGACGAGGATCAGCAACCCACCCATGGTCGGGGTGCCCTGCTTGGTGTTATGGCTCTCCGGGCCGCTCTCCCGGATGTTCTGGCCGATGCCACGCCGGCCGAGCCACCGGATGAAGCGGGGGCCCGCCACCATGCCGATGACCAAGGCCACGAGCGTCGCCGACAGCAGTCTCAGCACTACCGAATCTCCTTCGCCTCATCCTCAGTACAGGCCGCGGGGCCTCGCGAGCTCCAGCGCCCGGCCTCCGCCTCCTCCACGACCCACTGCACCATCCTCTCCAGGTGCATGCCACGCGATCCCTTGAAAAGCACAACGTCGCCCTCGCGCAGACCGGCCGCGATAGTAGATGTTTCCTCAGACGACCCCACATGTCCTCTAGCCCATTCGCCTTCGCAGCCGGTTCTTGCTTCCCAGGCCGCCTGAAAACCCCGGGCCGTGGCCCGAGCAAGTGGCCCCACTCCCCATAACGCCTTCACGCCCACGGCAGCTGCATATGCGCCCACTCCCTCGTGGTACGCCTCAGCTTCCGCGCCCAGTTCGAGCATGTCTCCGAGCACCGCAACAGGCCGCCCACCTCTTGAGCCGGCCACCCGCATGAGATGGTCCAGAGCCGCCCGCACCGCGGCCGGGTTCGCGTTATAGGTGTCGTCGATCAGCCACAATCCACCACAGTGCAGCATCTCGCCCCGTCCGGCACTAAAACGAGCCGCCGCGATACCCTTGGCGCACTCCTCCACGGGCAGACCCGCCGTGTAGCACGCAGCGGCGGCGGCAACGGCGTTGGCCACCGCGTGCTCGGGCATGGCAGGAGTCTCTATCTCGACTTCACCTCCAGGCCAGCTCAGGTGAAGTGCGCAATCAGTCTCCCCCCCGCGGGCGTCAAACCTACCCGTCACATCCGCCACGACCGGCCCCGACCCAGTCCCCCATGTCACCAGCCGGCGACCCAACTTCCTTACGTAAGGCTGCAAGACACAGCAATCGGCCGGGATCACCCCCGTGCCGTCCGGCCGCAGCCCTTGAATAAGCTCAGCCTTCGCTTCAGCGATAGCCTCCACGGTGCCCAGAAGCTCAAGGTGTACTGGATGGATGTTGGTGATCACCCCCACGTCAGGCAGAGCCACCTGCGCCAGTGCCGCAATCTGGCCGCGTCCCCGCATGCCCATCTCGACCACCATAGCCTCAGTCGTAGGCTCTACGGAGAGCAGAGTGAGAGGCACTCCCACCTCGTTGTTCTGGTTGGCAGAAGTAGCGACCACTCGGCACACGCGCCCCACCATGGCTGCCAGCAGGTCCTTGGTGCTGGTCTTGCCCGCGCTGCCCGTGACGGCGAACACGGTGGCCCGCGATCTCAGCCGCACGGTTCTGGCAAGCGCCCACAGAGCATGCAGGGTATCGTCCACTTCGTACAGTGGATCCCCCTCGGCCACCGTGCCTCTCAGCACAACGGCCCCCGACGCCCCGGCCCGCAGAGCCTGGTCTACGAACACGTGACCATCGAAGCGTTCCCCCCGCAAAGCGACGAAGAGGTCACCGTCGCGGATCGTGCGGCTGTCGATGCTGATGCCGCACACATCGCCGGCCAGCGGCGGCAGTCCAAGCGCCCGCCCGGCCTCTTCGGCCGTGAGGGGGATCATCCCTCTCTGCCTCTCAGTACAGTCAGGGCCTCGAGGGCCACGACTCTGTCGTCGAAGGGCAGCGTCTCGTGCGCGAACTCTTGACCCGATTCGTGGCCCTTGCCCAGTATCATCACCACATCTCCGCTCCGTGCTTCAGTCACTGCCATGCCGATGGCTGCGCGCCGGTCGGGCTCCAGCCTCGCTGCACCAGGTGACTCGAGGCCGGCCATGATGTCGGCGATGATGGCAAGGGGGTCTTCGCTGCGAGGGTTGTCAGACGTGATTATCACCAGATCCGCGGCCACCTCAGCCTCCCGGCCCATGAGCGGCCGCTTGGCCCGATCGCGGTCCCCGCCGCAGCCGACCACCGCTATCAGTCTGCCTTCGGTGATACCACGGGCCGTTTGCAGTACGTTGCGCACCGAATCGGGAGTGTGTGCATAGTCGACGAGTACGGTGAAGTCCTGACCGGCATCCACCCCTTCCATGCGCCCCGGGACACCGCGGAACTCCTGCGCGGCCGCCACCATCGCCTCTAGGTCGAGTCCCAGACCGAGGCCGATGCCCAACGCAGTGAGCGTGTTGGCCACGTTGAAAGCACCCACGAGAGGCGTCTCCACGTCGAGCCCCACCTCTCCGCCGTCACCTGCGCCGGCGTGTGATCCTCCGAGGCACTCGAGCGCGCGCCCGCGAAGCACCAGCGTGCCCCGCGTCCGGCCTCGGTCGAACCTATAGTCGCTCCACTCCATGTCGGCCGGGCCCCAGTCCGGGGCGGGCTTCGACGCCGAGAAGCTGATGACGCGCCGCGAAGGGCACCGGGCGGCCAACTCGCGGCCATAAGGGTCGGCGACGTTGATCACGGCCACAGGCTCGCCGGCCGAGAATTCCTCGTCCAGGAAGAGCCGGCATTTGGCCGCGAAGTACTCCTCGAGGGTCTTGTGATAATCGAGGTGGTCCTGCGACAGGTTGGTGAAGGCCACCGCCCGGAAATCGATGCCCGCCGCCCGGCCCAAGTCGAGCGCGTGCGAAGACACCTCCATGACCAGCGCCTGATCTCCCTCGCGCACCATATGCGCCAGGTCGCGCTGGATGTCGAGCGCCTCAGGGGTCGTCCGTCCCGCGGGCAGCACCCGCCCACCGACCCTCCGCTCCACAGTACCCATCAACCCCGACTGCAGCCCCGCGCTTTCCAGCAGGTGAGCCGTCAGGAAGGCCGACGTCGTCTTGCCGTTGGTGCCGGTTATGCCCACGGTCATCAGCCGCCTGCTTGGGTGGCCGTAGAAGGTCGCAGCCACCGGGCCCATGGCCGCCCGGACCGACGGCACCACCGCCTGCGCGACCGGCAGGTCGAGGACGCGCTCCACGCAGAGAGCAACGGCGCCTCTACTCACCGCATCGGAAGCGAAGTCGTGCCCGTCACGCGAGAAGCCCGGGACGCAGAAGAAGAGACTTCCGGGACCGGCCTGGTCGCTGCGATAACAGACTGCGTGTACGTCGACGTCGGCCGCGCCCGCCAGGCGCCAGCCTTCGACACCGGCAAAGAGGTCACTGAGTCTCACGGAGTGGGATTCTATCATCGCCTGGG
>JAFGIH010000312.1 GCA_016929985.1 Thermoleophilia bacterium
AAGAGCGTGAACTTCACCCCCGACCTCGTCATGCTCTACTGCGACTCGCACCAACTGCGGCACCTGAGCATGATGTATAGATGGCCGCAAGGCAGTCACTTTGTCGGTATCATCGATCCCATCGGCTCCTGCGTGCACTCCGTTGTGCCACCGTTCCTTGATGGGACATGCACCCTCGTGGTGCCCGATCCGGGCGAGTACGACCGTGCCGGAACGCAAACTGACGAGATGATCGTGACCATCCCGTCGCAAAAGCTGCCGGAGTTCATGGAAGGGTTCTACCAATTCCATACGAAGGGTCCGAAGTTCCGTGGCTGGGCCCTCAACATGCAGCCCAGCTTCCCACAGCCTTCGTTCTATCAGGCCTACTTCAAGGAATGGGGCCTGGACGCTCCTCCCAAGCTATAGGCGTCAGAGAAGCGCGCGCACTCACTGCGCTGACCTAGCCTTTGATTTCCGCGCGCGGTGACATCTGCTGCCGTAGCAGGTGTCACCGCGCGCGAGCTAGGCTGCTTCCAAGGACCGCTCATCTCCGGCTGTCTGCCTTTGGAGAAGGAGGAGTAGTGGCTACTTTCCTCGACAATCAGCGTGAGAGCTGGCAGAAGAACGCAGAACTCAAAGACCGGCCCTTCGTCCTGGAGCGTCCTCCCCTTTTCAGCCCGGCGGGAGCCGCTCAGGAGCCGGCCAACGGCAGCGGAGCTTGGTGGCGTTGGAGCCCGCTCTTCCTGCCCCTCGAATACACCCATTGGCTGGAAGAAAGCGTGGCGCACGTCGACTCCGTCTACATCGGCGACTGGAGCGCGCTCAGCAAGTTCCACGTGAAAGGTCCCGACGCCTTCACGTTCGTGCAGTGGGTGGGCATGAACGACCTATCCGACCTCGCGATCGGGCAGGTCAGACACCATGTGCAGCTGACCCCGGAAGGGCTGCTGGCATCCGAAGGCATCGTGATCCGAATCGCCGACGACGAGTTCATGTACACAGGCGGGGGCGGCGACTGGACCAACTTCATGTTCGGCCAGGGCTCCTGGGACGCCAAAGCCGAGATGCTGGACGCCGACTACTTCATCTTCGAGGTCCAGGGTCCGAAGTCCATCTTCGTCATCGAGAAGGTCATTGGAGAGAGCCTCCGAGATCTCGCCTTCAACTTCTCCCGTCCTGCCAAGATCGGCGCTGCGCCGGTACGCGTGCTCCGCACGGGCATCAGCGGTGAACTGGGATACGAGCTCCACGGACCGTCCGAGCATGCCAACGCGGTGTGGACAACGGTGGTCGAGGCGGGCAAGGACCACGACATCAAGCAACTCGGCGTCCGCTCGCAGCTCGTCCAGCATGTGGAATACGGCTTTGCCACGAACGGCCTCGACTATCTGCCGGCCTCCATCGTCACCCCTGGGGCGCCCAGGCTCATCCCTCAATCGACGGCACGAGGCAGCTACATCCCTTACACGGGCGTCGGGGAGTTCTTCCGTTCTCCGCTCGAGTTGGGATGGGGCTGGAACGTGGATCTCGACAGTCACGACTTCGTGGGGCGGGAGGCCATCAAGGCGGAGGTCGCGGGCGGTGGACCGGCCCGCCGGCTGGTGGGGCTGGAGTGGAACAAGGAGGACGTGATCGCCGTCTTCGCGTCGCTGTTCGGCGACGGTCCCATTGTGCACCCCATGGAGCTTCCTCGTTACATCGGCTTTGAGTTCGACGAGATCAGGGCCGATGGGCAGCGAGTGGGTTGCTCTACTTCCCGCACGTATAGCTCCACCCTGCGGAAGATGATCTCCCTGGGAGTGATCACCAAGGAGTTGGCGGAACCCGGGACAGAGGTGACTGTTCTCTGGGGTCCTCCCGGTCCGGTGCAGAAGGAGATGCGCTGCACGGTCAGGGTCCTTCCCTTCAAGGAAGACCATCGGAGAGTGGACGTCGGCGAGATCTAGCCGACGCTGACCACGTACACGACGAGTCGGTCATCCTCGATGGCGTAGACGATGCGATAAGCGCCTTGCCGCACACGGTATTGCTCGCGGCCGGTGAGCTTCTCGTAGCCAGCCGGGCGGGGATCGTCACTCAGGGCCTCGATCTTCGCGACGATCTGTTGTCGCTGCTTCTTGTCGGCGATACCCTCGATCTCGCGGACGGCGGAGGGCTTGATGAAGACCCTATATCTTCCCATCCGCCTTCAGAGCCTTCACCACGGTCTCGAACAGAAGGTCGGGCTCTGAAGCACGTTCGTCGAACGCCTGCAGATCGTCGGCATCCTCGGCCAGGGCGGACCTCAGCGCGTCGTTGACCAATTCGGAGATCGAGCGGTCGGTCTCCGCGGCTTTGAGTCTGAGCGCCCGATGCAGCTCCGGATCCAGGTAGACGGTAGTTCTTCTCGATGCTTGAGTCATAGCATCAGTATTCTGCATTGACGTCATAGCGTCAAGACGTTACAAGCGCGTTTCCGGTCACTTCAACTTGAGGCCCTATTGGTGCATGATGATGAAAAGACAAAGGCCGACCGATCAAGTTGGCGAACGCCGGGAGAGGATGGCCCCATAACCGTGGTGAGCCCTGAATCGACGAAGACCAAGACAGATGCTCGGCGGGAGCGGCTCGAATGGTGGACCGATCTGCTGGCCGTTCTCATAGTCGTCACCGCCAC
>JAFGIH010000313.1 GCA_016929985.1 Thermoleophilia bacterium
CCGAAGAGAACACAAACCCGCGTCTCGTTGGGCTCCAAGGTGAAGAAGCCGGGCGAGAGGATGGATCCAAGCACCAGCAAGAGGATGCCCACCACGACCAACGCCACTACCGCGCCGTCATTCCCGCCTCTGTCGTCGCCCAGCACCGCGGCAGCTATCAACAGCGCGATGCCCGCAGCGAAGACAACGATCACACCGACCAGCATCCCCCAGCCGCTCCGCGCCTTGATCTCCTTTTCGTGATTCAGTGCCAAAGCCTGCCCGTCCATCTGCTCCTCCTGTTCGCCATCCCGCGACCGGGCGGGTCCGTGTTCTTTGTATCTCCACGGCATGAGCCGTATCAGCTACTCCCATCTAAACTGTTTCACTGCGAGGATGCCGAACACCACCGCGTAGCCCACCATGACCAGGAGCGGCTGAGCCGGGGGAAAGCCACCTTCCGCCGCGGCCTGAAGAGCCTTGACCGCGGCTCCGAGCGGCGTCCAGTCGCTGACCTGACGAAGAGCATCGGGCATCGCCTCGCGGGGAAAATAGAGCCCGGCAAAGAACATCATGGGATAGAAGAGGATCTGGCCGATGGCGTTGGCCACGTTGGCGCTACGCGCAAACGCCGCGATCCAGAGCCCTATGGCGAACACCTCCGCCACGCAGAGGACGATGGCGAGCGCGTACCCACCGACCTCCTCCGGTCCCCGCACTCCGAAGGCCTCGATCCCAAGGTGGACTATCAGGAGTGCCAGCACCGCCACGGCCAGGTTGATGATCAGTTGCGCCCCCAACATCCATGTCGGTGGCGCCGGGGTGCAGGACATACGCCGCAGCACGCCCTGCTCGCGATAGCCGGCAAGCGGCATGGAAAGACCGACCAGACCCAGAAAGCCGATGGCGAAGACACTGAGTATGGGGGCGTAGAGGCTGAGCACGGTGAGTCCGTTCATGTTGGGGTCGGGCTCGTTGAAGCTGGGGACGAAGCCAAAGATGATCAGTAGCAGCACGGGGAGACCCACGGCGAGGACCAGTACTACCGGCGTCCGCAGGTAGAGCTTGGTCTCGATGGACGTCAGCTTCCAGAAGGCCGGCCACAGGGGCCGCACGTGGGAGCGAGTCGGTCGCCCGGTCATGACCGGGCCTCGCCCCGTGAGGATCCCGCGTCACCGTTTTGAAGACCGCGCCCCGTGAGATTGACGAACGCATCGTCAAGCGACGGCGTGCCGAGTTCCACGTTCTGGGCCACCACTCCGGCGCCGGCAAGGGCGAGTATCACGGCGTTCACCAGTTCACCTGTCCCATACACGACGACGTGCTCCGCCTGACGCTCAAGACTCTCCACCTCGGGCAGAACGGTGAGTAGCTGCTCGTCAAAGGGAGCCGAGGGCCTGAAGCGCACGCGCTTCCCGCCCCGCACACGTTGAGCCAACCCATCCGGGCTGTCGAGGGCCACCACCCTTCCGCGGTCTACCAGGGCAACCCGGTCGCACAACCGCTCGGCCTCGTCCATGAAGTGTGTCACAAGGATGATGGTCACCCCGCGGTCGCGCACTCCCTCGATGAGATCCCACGTATCCCGACGGGCCCGCGGATCGAGACCCGTGGTCAGCTCGTCGAGCACCGCGACCCTGGGATCGCCTATCAATGCCAGCGCTATCGACAGCCTCTGCTTCTGGCCGCCGGAGAGGTTCTTGAAGTAGGTGTCTCGCTTGCCGGAAAGGCCCAAGAGGTCGAGCAGTTCCCGGGGGTCCGCCGAGCGGCGATAGAACGAACGATAGAGGTCGACTGCCTCGCCGACCCTCAGTTTCCCGGGTAGAACGCTCTCCTGCAGCTGGACCCCCACGTCCTCGCGCAGCTGTTCGCGCTGTGTCCGCGGATCGAGACCGAGCACATCGATGCGTCCCGCGTCCGGGGTGCGAAGCCCTACAACACACTCTACGGTCGTGGTCTTTCCGGCCCCATTGGGCCCGAGGATGCCGAAGATCTCCCCTTCTTCCACAGAGAAGGAGACGTCGTCGACCGCGACAACATCGCGGTAGGTCTTGCGCAGGCCGCTGACATCGATGATGGACATAGAACAATATTATTATGATATCACTTCGAAATCAATACCCGTGTCTGGGGCTCATGGCGACAGCAGCTCGAATTGGGCTACAATCCCTCGAAATCGCCTCACACGTGCCGGAGATGCGCATGCTTCAACAGTATCCAGTGGTCACCGATGTCGTCGTGCGCTGGGGCGACATGGACAGCCTCGGCCACGTCAACAACATCCTCTATCTGCAGTATTTCGAGACGGCCCGTATCGAGTATCTGCTGCGCCTGGGCATGAGCGCCCCAGGGCCCGACTGGGGAGAAGACGGCGCTATTATCAAGTCCGTGAGCTGCCGCTTTCTCGCGCCTGTGACCTTCCCCGACACTCTGTCGGTGGGAGCGCGCATCACCCACCTGGGAGACGACCGCGCGATCATGGACCACATCGCGGTCAGCCAGAAAACCGGCGAGATCGCAGCCACCGGCGATGCGATGCTGGTGGGATACGACTATGTGAACCTCTGCAAGAACCGGTTCGCGCCGGGGGTAAGGGAATCGATACTCGCCCTGGAAGGCCGCGAGCTACCCCATCC
>JAFGIH010000314.1 GCA_016929985.1 Thermoleophilia bacterium
GGATCGTCCTTGATGCGCTCCTTGTCCACCTTGTTCACGTTGAACGGGGGATTGGCCATGACGAAGTCGAAGCGGCCGGGACTGGAGTGAAGGTCCTCGTAGTAGGTGTTGGCCTGGCGGATATCGCCGGAGAGCCCGTGCACAGCCAGGTTCATGCGGCAGAGACGGACGGTCTCTGAGATGCGCTCCTGGCCGAAGAGGGAGATCTCGTCGGCGGGGTTCTCGCGGTGGCGCTCGACGAAGTGGGCGCTCTGCACGAACATGCCGCCCGAGCCGCAGCCCGGGTCGAGGATGCGGCCGTGGAAGGGCTCGATGATCTCCACGATGAGCTTGACGATGGAGGTGGGAGTGAAGAACTCCCCGCCCTTCTGCCCCTCGCTCATGGCGAACTTGCCCAGGAAGTACTCGTAGATCTTGCCGAAGGCGTCGCCCTCTATCTCGATGGGCGCCAGGAGGCGGAGGAGCTCCACGAGCGTGGCGTTGTCGAGGCGGTTGTAGGTCTTGGGAAGGACGTCCTTGAGATCCTCGTTCTCGGCCTCGATGGCCTTCATGGCGTCGGAGATGGCCTGGGCGACGTTGGCGCCTTCGGGCAAGCGCAGGAGGTTGGAGAACCGCGCCTGCTCCGGGACGTAGAGGACGCCGCGGGCCTGGTATTCGAGCTTGTCAAAGCCGAGCACCCGCTGAGCGTCATCCGGCGGCGCCGCGGGCGCGGACGCCGATGCGTCGGACACGACGACATCCGTGCCGCCCAGAGTGATTGACGGCGCGGAGCCTTGGGTCGCCGCCCCGCCGGCCCCTACCCCCGCCGCCTCGGCGCGCTCAGCCTGGAGGAGCTTCTGCATGGCGGTGAAGCGCGAATCGGCGTAGCGCAAGAAGATAAGGCCCAGGACGGGCATGGAGTATTCGGAGGCCTTGAGCTTGGAGTTGGCGCGCAGCTGGTCGGCTGCCTCCCAGAGGCGCTTCTCGACGTCGTTGGGGGCCACGCGCCCCCCATCGATGACGGCTGTTGCTCTCGGATCGTCGGATAGCTCATCAGCGAGGTGATGAGCCTTTTGCCATGGTACATCTTTGGTCGGACAGACAGAAGCGTCTCTCTGTCCGCATGCGACGCCGGCATAGAGCCCGAGCATCGCCCCAGATGGACAAACGGTGGTGCGCACATGGTCAACCTCGGTGAGCTCGATTCCGCAATGCTGCTAGTACCACCGCTCGCCGTTCTTGTAGAAGACTATGCTTCCAGCTTGACGGTCCACGCGCACCCCGATGACCGCTCCCGACATCGACCAGGTCGCCAGCTCGTAGGCACTCGGCGGCGTGAACGACCACGTGACGGTGTTGTTCTCCATCAGCGCGTCGGCGTGGGGCAGCGCATACACACCCGGGGTGCCCCATATCCACTGCAGTGGCCGTCCCTCGTTCGACCGCAGGGCTGCTCGCATCGGGGTCCTGTATTCGCTGGGTGGATATTCGCCTTGGGAGTCCAGTCTCGATATGATCCCTTCCAGCATCTGCATGGCGCCCTCGATGAACGCCCGAGCCTGCAGGTCCTGGGTATTGCCCTGGTTGCTCGCGTAGGCTTCCGCCCGATCGACAATCATCTCTTCCCCGGTCATCTCCTCGATCTGAGCCTGTAGTGCGGGGGACAGGCCACCCGCTTCGTTCTGGGCAGGCGGATTGTCACCTCCCCGCGTCAACGGGATGGCGATGGCGGCGATAACCGCTACGACTACCACCGCGGCGATCAGGGCGTTCCACTTGATTTTGCGGCGCGGCCTGGCCGTGGACCGGGCAGCCCCAAGAGGCATGCGTCCGGACTGAGCACCGGCTCGTGGTGGCGCGCTCGGTGTGGTCGACGACGTTCCGACGACGTCCCTCGAGGTGTCACCACACACCCGGCAGGGTTGTCCAACCGCTCTCGGTCGCCCACATTTTGGGCACTCGATTATCTCCAAGGTGTCCCCCTTTCCGCGACCGGCTTATGTTTGGTCCCAGGCCGGCCGTCACAAGACCGCTATCGGCACGCAGGGCTTTAGCGTTTAGCGGGCGAAACGCCGGGCTCGGTGCGCCGAGAACAAGCGACCGCGGCGGGCGCCGGGATCAGCCGTGGAGCCTCAACTCCTCGAAGACCCTCACCATCGCGAGGGTATCGACGGCGCAGTACTGCAGTAGATCGTTGAAGACGGTATCGCGCTTCGACTCGGGCATGTTGTTCCACACGGCTTCCTGGTAGCGCAGCGTGGCCACCTCGCCGTTGGGGATGGCAAGGCCCTGGTAGGAGAGATCGGGGACCAGCGCTGGGAGGACGCTCTTGAGTGAGGTCCGTCCATGGAACTCCGGGTGGCAGACGTATTCGCGCACGGCCTTGTGAAGGTCGAACAGGCGGCTCTCGACGCCGGCGATGTCGCCGGCCAGGTGCGGGAGGTTCTGGGCAAGTCCTTTCAGTACCATCTGCTCGTAACCTGTGTAGCTGACCACCGTGCCGGGGCCGGCCAGCGCGGCGAGCAGCCGCTCTGTGAGCTCCGGCCTGGGATCGGTCCGCTCGCGGTGGAGGAACTCACGATGCTCGAGGGCGCCATCCTGGTGGAGTGTGTGACATGACCACTGTATCGGGATGGTCTGGTAAGGTCGGGTGCCTTCGTAGACCGGGAGTGCGGGCATGATGGTCTCGAAATCCAGGAAGTGCAGCGGGTAGGCGAGGGCGGCAAGCTCCACGGCAAGTCCCTCGCCGAAACGGGGCTCCCCCGATTGCGCCACCTCGCAGACGGTTCTCTGGTACGCGGTGAGGTCGGGGTGCTGTAGAGGGACTTCTCGCGTTGAAAAGATGCCCCGGCCCAGGAACTCAGCAAGGAGGTCGTCGCTCAGACGGGGTAGATCGGTCACCGGGAAATCCGGCAGGAAGCTCCGGCAGTGCCCCATGAACTCACAGTCGTAGGGCTCCCTGCAGCGCCGCCCGATGAGCGTCTCCGGACAGCCATCCATCAGCATGGCCTTCATCTCGACAACGAGCTCTGGAATCGCCGGCAGGTACTCCTCCACCTGAGCTGTGAGATTCTCCAGCGTGAAAAGCTCCTGCAAGTCGTAGAAACCGCCTCGGTAGAGGTACTGGTTGTTGAGGTGCATGAGCAGCGTACGAGCGATCGGCAGACCGGCGCCCCGTAGGACGTACGTCTGCACGGCGGCGTCGGTGACGTGCTCGCGCTTGGCCTGTGTGCTCGACTTGACCTCGATGAGCTCCCACCCTTCTCCATCAGCCTTGCGGAGCACGTCCACCCGGACAAGGACGCCATCATGCTCGAAAGCGGGTTCGTAGAGGCAGGCGGCGCCTTCTTCGATGAGGCGGACCGTGGTCCGGAGAGCCGCCTGGGTCTGTCTGTAGTCTTCCGCTACCAGCACCCCGCCGGGGAAGCGGGCGCGGGCCAACTCACCCACCCTGTGTCCTAGGTCGAAGACGGCCTGCTTGGCCTCACCCACCGGGTCGGCCAGTTCGGGATGGTGGCATGCCAGCCACAGCCGCTTGGGGCACTGCAGTCCTGCCTGGAACCGTGATTTTGACAACCTGGGGACCCTTGCCATCACACCCTACCGCCTTCCTGCTGTGGCCTGAATAGAGGGTAACAGAGCGGTCGGACAGGTTCCGAGACAGGCCCCATGATGGTACGGCGCCGCACACCAGCCGGAAGTCGCCTTAAGAGCCGGCTCCCGTGTCGGCTGCCTCACCCTCGTCGTCCATGCAGCCTTCGACCGGTTTCCAGGGCGAGGATACGAAATCGAGACCACAGTATGTGCAGATGTTGCGCTCGACCTTGTTGCTCGGCACCGTCATCTTCTTCATGTTTAGGAGCCCGGGTTCGACGATGAGCCACACAGTTCTGCGGTGTTCTTGCCACCAGAAGGCCCGGCGGGCCACAGAGCGCGTGGTTTGCGGACCCCGGAAGACTTCAGGACGGAGTCCGTTCTTGCTACGGTCTCACCACGACGCCGTGCCGCCGTAACTCGACGACCGCTCCGCCGCGCCCTGCACCGCCGACCGGATCTCGTCACTCCACACGTGAGCGCCGAGATCGCGGCTGTTCACGACGACCTCCAAGCCGCTGCATCCCATCCCGAACACCTCACCCCCGATGAGCGTCAACACCGCCTTCCCGCGCCCGAGCGCCACCGCAGTCAGCAGCGTGCCCGGGTAGGCCGTCCGCAGCAGGCTCGTGCAGATGGTCTCTTGCGCCGCGCCCGCGACTGGTCCATGCGGCCTTCTCTGCGCCGCGTCTCAGCCGCTGAAACACGCGGTGTACCACGGGGCGACTGTGGGAACAAACAACAGGAGATACATCGTGACACCGGAAAGACCGGGCGGCTGGCAC
>JAFGIH010000315.1 GCA_016929985.1 Thermoleophilia bacterium
GATGTCCTCGCCGACCGAATACACTCCATCGTCGAAGGTCCCGGCCGCTACGGGTCCCGGCAGGGAGGTGGAGGTGGCGGTCGACCCCGCGAGGGCCTCTTCGACCTGGGCCGTGAGAGCTTCGGTCTTGCGGTAGTACGTCCAGTTGCGCTCCTCAGCGAGCGTCAAGGCGCTCCGGACCGCGGCAAGCTCCTCCCTCACTTCTGTAAGCTCGGCCGTATCGCTTACCCACTGAGAACGGGCGATGAAGAAACCGGCGAGAGCGCCCACCAGTACCAACATCAGACCGGCAGCGATCCACGCTGGATACTGCGACCACGCGCGCCGTTTCGAACCGTTGCGAGGTTCATCGGTGCCGACAGCAGGGCGGGATGGGGCAGCCACGGCGTTGTTGACCTGCCGAGACGAGGCAGCGATCTCCTCCTTGGCGGGCAGCCGGTCCGGAGGGGTGTCGAGATCCCATTCATCCATGGCGCTATTATCTCATCACGATGAAAAGGTCGAATCGCGCCTGGCTGCTGTTTCCCATCGTGATCGCGGGCATCGTGATCGTGGGTCTTCTGGTGTCTAACTACCAGAAGGAGATAGGCATCGCCGAGCCCACCGCAGGGGGACGCGCGGCCGTGGCAGCGACCTTTGCGGCTCTCGAACTCTCGCGAGGGGCAGATCTTGATGCCTACGAGACCTTCAGTGATGCGCTTCTGGTAGCAGCGGTGGCAAAGCGGAACATGGCGATCATCAACGTGGCCGACACCAGGCTCGATCACCAACTGACCAAGGTCTTCGACTGTCTGTACGCGGCGCGCGAGGCGTGGCAGGCCCAAGTCGACCGAACGTGGGACGACGAGGTCCACGGAACGGCCGTGTACTGGCAGACGATGCACCCGGCCATCGGCGCTACGGGCGATCGGTTGACCGCCTCCGGGGTGCGTGAGAGCAGTGTGGCCCGAGCGGCCGAGACCCTCGAAGAAGCCGCGCGACTGGTGACCGACTGACCTGTGGAGCCACCGGGCCGCCCGGCACCCAGCAGACCTCTAACCCAGGGCCACATCCAGAAGCATCATGAGGGCGAATCCGCCCATGGCGCCTCCGGTGGCCAAGTCGGCGTGCTCACCCCTCTGTGATTCGGGGATGACTTCCTCCACAACCACGTAGATCATCGCTCCAGCCGCGAACGCCAAGACGTAGGGCAGGATGGGACGCGACAACGCAACTGCGGCAGCCCCCACAACGGCGGCGACAGGCTCCACTGCGCCGGAAACCACCCCGTAGACGAAACTCTTGAGCCGAGACATGCCCGCTCCGCGGAGAGGGACCGACACAGCCGTGCCCTCAGGTAAGTTCTGGATACCGATGCCCAGAGCCAGCGCGGCTGCCGCCGCCAGGGTCGTGCCGCCTTCCTGAGCCGCCGCACCGAAGGCGACCCCCACCGCCAAACCCTCCGGGATGTTGTGGAGAGTGAGAGCGCCCACCAGCAAAGTGCTCCGGCTCCAAGAGGTCTTGATGCCTTCTCTGTGGTCCGAAAACGGTCCCGGGTGCAGATGAGGCAGGATGCGATCGACGGCGAACAGGAAGATCCCTCCGAGCACGAACCCAACCAGCGCGGGCATCCATCTGGGCAGTCCATCGGCTTCGGCCAAGTCCATCGCCGGGATGAGCAGTGACCACACACTGGCCGCGATCATGACCCCGGCGGCGAACCCCAGCATGAGATTCACGACACGTCGATTGATGGATCTCATGCCGAACACGAAGGCCGCACCAACACCAGTCATGAGAAAGGTGAATACCGCAGCCAGAAAGGCCTGCAAGACCGGGCTCCACTCACTGAACGAATCGACCACGATATCCCCGCCTTCATCGACGCACGCCGGTGCACCTTCCCTTCGACACCGACTGCATGCGAACGGTAGCATTTTCGAGGCTTTGGTGGCATCGTGGAAAGTCATGGATCGGAGCGAGCCCACCAACAACCCCAGCCTGCGATACCGCATACCGCTCTACCCCACCCAGTTCCTCTGTGCGATGGCTATCGTCTCTGTGGGGCCGCTGCTCGATTCCATGATGACCGACCTCGGCGTCTCCCTCAGCCGGGGAGGCCTCATCAGTGCAGGGCTCTTTCTCGGCAACGTGAGCGGTATCGTGGTCCTCAACACAGCCATGGCCCGGGTGCCGGTGAAGCGGACGCTCATCGGCGGGGCGATCCTGCAGGGTGCCAGTCTTATCGCCGCAGGGCTCGCCAGTGTCGACCTGTGGACGCTCCTCGTGACCTATCTGTTCGTGGGATTCGGCGGGGCGCTCCTCAATGCGACCTGCTGGATGTGGCAATCGGCCCACATGAAGAAGAACGCCGCCGCGGCCGCCCTCAGGATGATCCTCTTTTTCGGGCTTGCCATGATGATCGTTCCGCTGGTGCTGGGTATGGTCCTCGACGCGGGGGCAGGCTGGCGATGGGTCCTGGCAGTTGAGGGCGGACTCTCGCTGCTCACGGCAGCCGCTATCGCGGTCTTGCCGCTCCTCGATGTACCTGGACGACGCAACGTGCGTGCCACGCAGTTCAAGGA
>JAFGIH010000316.1 GCA_016929985.1 Thermoleophilia bacterium
GAACAAGGCCGCGGCGAAGAGACCCCAGTACCACCGCATGAACCGGTCCCTCGCCTTGAAAGTGGCGAGCAGGCAAAGACCGACAGCCGCCAACGCCGCGCCGACGTTTAGGAGGTCGAGGATCGTCTGGTTCGCGGCAGAGTCGTCAAAGGCGAGCACGGCTGCGTATACGGCCACGTAGGCCAAGAGTGACCCGGCCCCGATCCACACCCAGCGCCCTATTTGTATCATGCGTCTATACGCCCCTTCTATGCAACCTTCTCAAAGGGGGTATCGGGCACAGACGGCGTCTGCTTTAGGTCGGGCTCAGCCCTGACCCTTGAGGTCGGCCAGCGTCCGGCGGAACGCCTCTTCCGGGGACACGATGGGGCGATAGCCGAAGTCGCGCTCGGCCCGGTCGTGACGGTAGGTGTGGTCCACGCAGGTCTGCACCACGGCGAAGCGGTTGAAGCTCGAGCGCGGCACGACCCTCTCGGCCGCGCAGGCCAGACCGTAGGCTACGGGGTAAGGGATCCTGCGCCGCGGGACGGGCAGATCGAGGGCCTCCAAGTACGGCTCCATGAAGTCGAAGAAGTTGTGGGCCGGGTAGTGGTCGCCGATGAAGTAGGCCTGCCCAGCTATCCTGGAGCCGGGGAACAGGTGGGCCGCGGCGCAGAGATGGGCGTGGGCGACGTTCTCCGAATACGCGTGGCTGAAACGGGCGGCGCCGCTGCCCAGGCGGATCTGGTTGCCGTTGCGGGCCATGGCGAGGATGTTCCCCAGGTGGTAGCGGTCTCGCGGGCCGTACATGCCCACCGGCCGCAGGGCGCAGGTGGCCAGATCATCCCCATCGGCGGCCAGCACCAGCCGCTCCGCCTCGATCTTGCTGCGGGAGTAGGGGTCGCGCGGGGGCCGAGCCGGATAGGGCAGCGACTCGTCGCCATCGACGATCGGCCGGCGGCCGTCGACCACCACGTCGATGGTGCTCGTGTAGATCAGCCTCGGTACGCCCAGCTCCCGGCAGACCTCGACCACGAGGCGGTTGCCCCGCACGTTCACCTCGTCGTAGACGGCGGCCGGGGTGCCCGTGTCCCAGACGGCGGCCGCCGTCTGAAAGACCACGTCGGCATCCGAGCAGGCCGCCGCGACGTCGTCGCGGTCGCGGATATCGCCTATCCGCACCTCGCAGAGCGTCTTCGGCGGCGCCTGCAGATCCAGGATGCGCACCTGCTTGCCCGCGGCCACGAGCTGCCGCACGATCTCAAAGCCGAGCATCCCCGAGCCGCCTATGACGGCGCAGCGGTCGAAGTCCTGGGTAGTCTTCGTGGGCGGCGCGCCGGGCTGAACGGGCCGCCCGGTCACGCGGGCCTCACCGGCGGTCTCACCGTGATCGCTCCCTGTGGGCAGACGGTCACACACTTGCCGCAGCGGGTGCAGAGCGTGGGCCACAGCGGGGTGACGCGCCACTTCTTGGGATCGTACGGATCGTCCTCCTGGGCGCCGACGGTCTGGTGGAGCAAGAACACGGCCGGGTCGCAGGCGCGCAGGCACAGGCCGCACTCGCGGGGGTCGGCGCCCACCCCGTCGCCGCACAGCTTGTAGTCGATGGTGATGCGGGTACGTTTCTTGAACATGGATAGGTGGTCCGTCCGCGCCGTCGCCGGCCGGCGGCTCTTACCGGGAGCCCGCCAGCGCCGGCACGTCGTCGCGGGGCACCAGGAAGAGGGCTCCCGTATCGCAGGCATGGCGGCACACCCCGCATCCGTAGCATTTGTCCAGGTCCACAACAGGGCGCTCCAGGGCCTTGTCCATCCGTAGAGCCCCGAACGGGCACTTGGCCACGCAGGCGCCGCAACCCCTGCACGACGGGCTGTAGAGCTCGATCACGTACTCCGCTTTGTAGATGGACTGGATGCCGAAGTCCACCCGGGGCCGGATGCCCGCGCACTCCGGGCTCTCACACGAGCACAGGTTGTTGATGTAGGGGAACGGCCCGTACCAGATGGTGCCGATGTATCCCTTGGCGTTGTGTTCGCGGAAGCGAGCCACGGCCTCGTCGCGCGTGAGGTGGTACTTCTCTTTCTCGGGGACGAAACGGGGCAGCTTGTCGATGATCTCCGACATCACTCCGAAGTTGATGCAGCATGCTTCTTTCTCCCCACGGCTCATGTAGCGGCACATGCAGTTCTTCTCGATGATGGGCTCGGCGGCGCAGTGCTGCAGGATGGCCTCGGCGTCTTCCAGCGGGATCACCTGGCCGATGTGCCCTTCGGGCCGGAACGGGTTCGTGGGAGGCTTCTGGCTGTGCAACATGCGCTCGGCCATCTTCTTCACCACCCGCCCGATGACGGGCATCTGAAACGTGTGGTCCATCCCTACCGGGCTGAGGCCGTTCACCCTGCGCACCGACATCTGCTCGAAGTTGGTGTACTGCTCGAGCAGGAACTCGCGTAGGTTGTACTTCTCTGCTATCTCGTTGGAGTAGGCCTCAGCGTTCAAATACCACTTGCCGCCGGCGCCGTGCTCCATACAGTGGTCGCACATAGCTCACCATGATGACGGATGACCGCGCATAATGGCAAGTGGAAGGTCCGGCAGCGACGCGCGGCTGCCGCGAGGCCCGGCGGCGGCGCGCGGAAAGTGAGCGATCGCTATGGCGAGGATACCGGTGGAGAAGCAGCTGACCAGACAGCAGATCCAACGCCGCGTGAGCATGTTCCGGGGTCTCATCCGGCTCTTCGGCGGCAAGGCCATGGGGCCCAAGCATCCAGCGGGCAAGGAGCTGTTCCTCGATACCGAGGCAGGCAGGGTGCGCGTGCTTGCCTACAACCTGCAAGATCCCCGAACCCTCCCCTTGTTCATCAACATCCACGGGAGCGGCTTCACCATCGGGCACGCCGAGATGGACGACCGCTACATGCCCGACCTCGTGCAGAAGGCCGGTGTGAAGATCCTCAGCATCGACTACAGCCTGGCTCCGGAGGCCATGTTCCCCGTGGCGGCCAACGAGTGCTACGGAGTGGTGAATTACGCCGGGGAGCACGCCGGTGAGCTGGGGATCGACCCCGGCAGTATCGGCCTCGGGGGGCACAGCGCCGGTGGAAACCTGAGTGCGGCGGCACTGCTCATGGACGCGGAGCGGCGCGAGCTGGACGTGAAATCTCTCATCCTGGACTATCCGCCAATGGACATCCACACCGACCCCTTCGCCAAGCCGAATCCGAAAGGATCTCTCCCGCCCCGCATGTGCCGCGTGTTCGACCAGGCCTACGCCGGCACGCGGGAGGCGGCTAAGAACCCCCTCATCTCTCCCTACTACGCCACGGTCGAGCAGGTGCGGTCGTTCCCGCCCACTCTGGTGATCACGGCGGGCCAGGACTCGCTGGCGGCGGAGGCCGAGGCTTTCGCGCAGAAGCTACGAGACGCGGGCGTGGAGGTGACCGGCAGGCGCTTCGAGGGCGCTCGGCACGGCTTCACGCACAAGCCCGGGCCTCAGGCCGCGGAAGCCTGGCAGATGATGATCGATCACCTGAACCGGTACCTGCCGCGTCGGTGAGTGGCGGGCGCGTAGGGGCGGCGGCCGCCGCGCTGTTCCCGCCACCCAGCGGCTATCGTGACGCCAGGCGCAAGGCCCGCCGCAGCATGAAGGGCTGCAGCTGCCAGGCCCAGGAGGTCTCGATGACGTCGGGGTTGTTGCAGGCCGTGCACGAGCCGGCCCGCGCGAGCATGGCTTGGTAGTGCGGTCGGCGGATGAGTTCGGCGAGCGAGGTCTCCGAGCGGCGCAGGTCGGCCACTCGAGCCAAGGGGACATCTCGCTTCGTGCAGTCCCGGATCGACCCGTCGGCCTGCACCGTGAGCGTGGTATGGGGCGCCCGGCACTTGAACCCGTGCAGACCGGGGTCGCGCTCGAGCAGCTCGAGGTACCTCTCTGTCGCGAGCAGCGGGTATCCCGCCTTCTGGAGCTCGCGGGCCAGGGCGGCGGCCTGCCGCAATCCCTCGGACGGCAGCGCCAGGTGCTCCTTGGAGTCGCTGAAGCCTTGGTCGAGCATCACACCCGTCTCCATAGGGCAGAAGTAGAGGCCGGCGCCCCAACGTTCGGCCACCGGAGCCACCCGCCGGAGCGCACCCACATTGCCGCGCGAAAGCACCGTGTTCACCAGCAGGCGTGGCCGCCGCCGGTCTGAGCCGAGGCTCCCCATGAAGCCATCCAGCCGGTCGAAGAGGCCGGGTAATCCGCGTAGACGATCGTGCGCCTCACCCACATCGTCCAGGCTCACTATGAGGGTGCGCACCAAGCCTCGCAGTGCCGGCCACCATTCGGGCAGCAGCCACCCGTTGGTGATGAGTACCACCGCCAGACCGGCTGCGCGTGCTTCTCCGAGCAGCTCCGGTAGGTCGGATCGCAGCAACGGCTCGCCGCCCCACACAACCAGCAGGGGGAAGCCGTCGGCGCCCGCGCGCCGGTAGAGCCAGGCGACCTCGCCGGTGGTGAGCTCCGGCGCGTCCGGGCCACGGGTCTCGTCGACGTCGGCCCGCCAGAGACAGGTGGCGCAACGGGCATTGCAGCGCCGGGTGATGAGATGGCTGAGAAAGAGGGGGCGGCCCGCCAGGCGGGCTCGGATCACGCGCGAGGCGAGGCGCAGTTCCGTCCGCCGTGAAGGCGCGAGCGAGTCGCGAGACTGTGAGCGCCAGGTTTCCATCTGGGTATTCTTCCCACTACTGGGGCTTTCGTCAACTGAGGAGGGACCGACATGAGCCGGTGGATCGACATCGGGGCCGTCGATGACTTCGCCGACGGGACCATGAGGGTAGTGACCACGGAAGGGCACGAGTTGTTGGTGGCGCGCGTGGCTGATCGCTTCTATGCCGCCGCCGAGCGCTGTCCCCATATGGGGGGCCATCTGTCGCGCGGCGCGCTGGAGGGCACGGTGGTGAGGTGTCCGCGGCACGGCTCTCGCTTTGACCTTGCCGACGGCAGCGTTATGCAATGGACGGAGTGGTCAGGCGCAGCGGTGAAGCTCGCCAAGCTCGTCAAATCTCCCAGGCCTCTGCAGACCTACCCGATCGAGGCGAAGGACGGCCGCGTTCTGGTCGAGGTTTGATCGTCCGGCAGAGCCGGCCTCCGTGGGGCCCAGCCCGCCCCGGCCCGACCCAGCCCTCACTCCGAGGCCAGCGATCCCCCTCGGGCCTTGATCAGTGTGTTCGTGAACCCCGAGTGCAACGAGCTCTTCGGATCGTCCGCCCATCGGCAGAGCAGTTCGAACATGGGCCGGGTCACGGTGAAGGCCAGCATCCA
>JAFGIH010000317.1 GCA_016929985.1 Thermoleophilia bacterium
CGCCATGTCCTCGAGCATCGCCTTGCGGCGGTCGCCGAATCCGGGCGCCTTGACTGCCGCGCCCTGTATGGTACCGCGAAGCTTGTTAACGACCAGCGTGGCCAGAGCCTCTCCGTCGACGTCCTCGGCCACAATGAGGAACGGCCGACCTGTCTGGGCGATCTTCTCGAGCACCGGGACCAGGTCCTTCATTGCCGAGATCTTCTTGTCGTGAAGAAGGACGTAGGCATTCTCCAGAACTGTCTCCATCCTCTCGGGGTCGGTTATGAAGTAGGGCGAAAGATATCCTCGGTCGAACTGCATGCCCTCCACGACCTCGAGGGATGTCTCTATGCTCTTGGCCTCTTCGATGGTTATCACACCGTCGCGCCCGACTTTCTCCATGGCGTCTGCCAGAAGATCACCGATTTCCCTGTCGTTGTTGGCTGAAACCGTCGCGACCTGTGCGATTTCCTCCCTGTCCTTCACCTCGTGGCTCAGCTTCTTGAGCTCTTTGATGGCCGATTCAACCGCGAGCTCAATGCCTCGCTTGAGGTGAAGCGGGTTGGCGCCCGCGGTGACGTTGCGGAGCCCCTGGGTGACCATCGACTGAGCAAGGACAATCGCCGTTGTCGTGCCGTCGCCGGCGACATCGGCTGTCTTGGTGGCAACCTCTTTAAGCATCTGAGCACCCATATTCTCGTAGGGCTCTTCGAGCTCGATCTCCTTGGCTATCGTGACGCCATCGTTAGTGATGACAGGAGATCCGTACTTCTTGTCGAGAACGACATTGCGGCCTTTGGGCCCCAGCGTGACCTTCACGGCGTCGGCCATCTTGTCGACGCCCCGCTTCAACTGCTCCCTTGCCGCGGAGTCGAACTCCACCTGCTTTGCCATACTGCTACTCCCTTGCGTTCCTAAGCTGTTGCATGGTTGAAGGCGCGATCTGCAGTACCGTCTCTACAGAACCGCGAGGATGTCGTCGTCCTTCATGAAGAGGTACTCTTCACCGTCGATCGTGATCTCACTGCCGGACCATTTCCCGAAGAGGATCTCGTCCCCGACCTTCACTTCTACCTTGACCCTCTCCCCGTCCTCATTGAGCCTGCCTGGACCCACCGCGACGACCTTGCCCCTCTGGGGCTTCTCCTTGGCTGTGTCCGGAACGATGATGCCGCCCGCGGTCTTCTGCATGTCTTCCTCGAGCCTCTTCACGAGTACGCGGTTGGACAGAGGCTTGATATCGAGCTTCTTTGCCGCCATCTCTCCCCTCCTTTAAGAGACACCCACTGCACTGCCTATCTAGCACTCAAAATGCCGGACTGCTAATGTAGGGCAAACGGACGTCTTGCGCAAGCGCTTTTTTGCAGCTGGCCAAGTTATTCTGCCGGCGCAACAACCGATGTCTCGTGACGCCGACGTCACTACGTTGACGTCTCCAGTCCTGCCGTTATAGCATCGTAGTGTGCACTCTCCTCGGAACAGGGGGCCGGATGGTTCGACCAGCTGCTCACTCCAGAATGCTCGAGCGCGGGACACTTGCGGTCCCGCTGCTTTTCTTTCTCTCCGGCGCGGCGGGCCTCGTATACGAGGTCGTATGGATCAGGCTTCTCGTTGGGGTCTTCGGCGCCACCGTGCTCGCAGTCAGCACCGTCCTCGCCGCGTTCATGGGAGGGCTCGCCCTCGGCAGCTACCTGTTCGGCAGGCTCGCCGACAGGACCACGCGCCCGCTAATGGTCTTCTCGGCGCTCCAGATAGGGATAGGCCTCGTGTCTCTGGTCGTTCCCCTTCTAGTGCGGGTGGCCGAGCGCGCCTACCCCGGGCTTCCCGATGGGTTCAGAGACAACTTCTGGCTGCTGAGCCTCGCGCGGTTCGGGTGGTGTGGGCTGATCATCCTGGCGCCCACCACGCTGATGGGCGGAACGCTGCCGGTCCTCTCCAGGTGGATCACGGGGCGCGGCCGGTCAGTGGGAAGAGGCGTCGGGAGCCTCTACGCAGTCAACACGTTCGGCGCGGTGCTGGGGACGCTCGGCGGGGGCTTCTACCTGATCCCCACCATAGGCCTCACGGCCAGCCTGGGCACGGCCGCAGCCGCCAACATCGGCGTAGGTCTCATCGCCCTGTTGGTTGCACGTAACACCGCAGACGGACTTCCGCTCGGAGCGCCGACTCAGACCCTGCCTGCCGACCGGGCATCCACCGAACGGAAGAAGACCACCGGTGAGGTCACAACTGCACGAGCCGATGAGATCCCCGCGCGCATGATCCTGGCGCTCTTCGCCGTGATCGGTTTCTGCTCGCTCTCCTACGAGGTGCTATGGACGCGCGTGCTCGTCGTCTTCGTTCCCAGCACGACGTTTGCCTTCGCCACGATGCTCTCGACGTTCCTTGTTGGAATCGCCGTGGGCAGCTCCGTCCTCTCGAGGTTCGCCGACCGCCTGCGGTCGCCGGCCCTGGCGTTGGGACTGATCGAGTCAGGCATCGCCGTGACCGCGCTCGCCAGTCTAACGTCGTTCTCGTACCTTGGATCGATCGCCTATCCGCTGACCGGCACGGCTGCCAGCTGGGCGCGGACGCTCTCAGTCCAGTTCCTGCTTCCGGCCATCATCATGGTCGTGCCGGCCCTGCTTATGGGCGCGGCCTTCCCGATCGTGGCCCGGATGCGGGTCGCCGATCCGGCCGCTGCGGGAAGCGGTGTCGGCAGCATCTACGCGGCGAACACGATCGGATCGATCCTGGGATCGTTCGTCACGGGGTTCGTGCTCATCCCTGTGATAGGCATCCAGATCTCGATCGTGATGGCGGCCTGCGGAAACCTGGCAGTCGCAATGGTCGCATTCACTCGTTCGCTCGCCTCCCAAAGACGGAGGGCGGCATGGGCGGGCGCGGCTATAACGGCGGCGGCGGTAGCTGTAGCAGTGGCGCCCTTCGGGCGCCCTGTCGCCATCTCGCCGGGCACCGAAGAGTTCGAGAGCGCTGACCAGAAGGTCGTGTTCTACAAGGAGGGAATCACATCGTCAGTGACCGTCACGAAGAGCCCCGACGGGGACGTGTCGGGCTTCTTCGTGGATCGCTGGCTGGTGGTCGGAACAACCTACGACGCCGTGAAGACAGTCCGGTTGCTGGGGCATCTCCCTATCGCGGCGGCGAGCCAGGCCCGCGATGTGGCCGTGATCGGATACGGGATGGGGATGACCACGTGGACAATCGCGCTGCACGACGAGGTGGACTCGTTGGACGTCGTCGAACTCTCGGAAGGAGTGGTGGAGGGATCGAGGTTCTTCGACAACGTCAACCACAATGTCCTTGAGGACCCGCGCGTCTCGCTGCACGTAGACGACGGCAGGAACTTCCTGCTGATGTCCCGGAAGCAGTACGACGTCATCTCATGCGACCCGATCCATCCTGCGGGTGGCAGCGGAGCGCTGTACACGAGCGACTTCTTCCAGCTGGCCCGCGACAGGCTCAGGCCCGGAGGCGCGATGGTCCAGTACCTTCCCTTCCACAAGATGTCGCTCTTCGACTTCAAGATGCTCATCCGAACGTTCCAGTCGGTCTTCCCTGACGCGACCGTCTGGGATGGGGGCGGTCACGGAGTGCTGCTGGGAACGGTGGGACCGACCGTCTTCGACATCGACCGGCTGAGGCAGATGGTTGAAGCCAACCCCGCACTTGGAGAAGCACTGGCCGGTCTGGGCCTCGCTGACCCCGCCGACCTGCTGTCGTGCCTGATGCTGGATCCGCGGTCGGCCGCCGAGTTCGCGGGAGAAGGACCGATCAACAGCGACAACCGGCCGCTGATCGAGTTCTCCGAGCCGAGGAGTCAGGGGCGCGACACGCGCGCAGAGAACCTGATGGCCATCACCCGCTACTCGGCCCCGCCGATTACGCTTGCGGGCGGCGAAGAGCAGACGATTGAGGAGCTGCGACCCAGGCTCGATCGATCGACGGAGGTCCGGAGAACGCTGGCGGGCGCGCTCCTGGAGATCAGCCGAAGGAACGCCGCAGGAGCCGCGGACCGTATCGAGGCGGCATCGAGGCTCGATCCAGACGATCCCGACGTCCGATCCATGGTCGATCGCATCGCCGTCCCCTACTGGCTCGACGAGTCCGCGCGGTGGCTGAGGGCACGCCGCTACGACAACGCTCTCTCGTACGCGGAGCGCGCTCTGACAGTCGATCCGGGCAACACTGATGCACTGGCGCAGAGCGCGGCCGTCCACGCCAGCCAGGGTCGGTTTGGTGAGGCGGCAGCGCTGCTCGAGCGCACGGTCTCGGCCCAACCCGAAGACGCGGCGGCGGCATCCCTGCTCGCTCAGGTGTATGAGGACGCGGGGCGCGTCGAAGACGCCGTC
>JAFGIH010000318.1 GCA_016929985.1 Thermoleophilia bacterium
AGGTGGGCAAAGAGGTCGGCGCACATCTTCTTGACGCGGTCGGGCATGAGCAGCTTGTCTTCGATGTCCGCGGCGCCGTACTTCTCGCGGGCCTCCCCGACGCCCATCTCCCGGCCCGTGCGGGCGTCGGTCAGCGTCTTGCCCTTCCCCGCGAGGTCGTTCCGCGAGACGCCGGACTCCCGCTCGTTGGCCCTCTTGTTGTCGTGGAAGAGGTCGAAGCGCTCGATCTCGCAGGCCGCGAGATACCCGTCCTCGATGCCCTGGGCCATGTCGTACTCGTAGACCGGCTCGCCGAAGTAGCGGAGGTTGTCGGCGGTGACCTGCGCGTCGGCCCGGGCCTCCTTGCTCTTCCCGGCGAACTCGATCTGGCGCGGCGTGGCGGTCAGACCGACGTGCACCGCGTTCGGGTTCCGCGTCAGGACCTGGGACCACTTGCCCCACGCCGACCGGTGGCATTCGTCGATCACCACGTGGCTGAAGTAGTCCTCAGGGTAGTGGGCGAGCAGGAAGTTGGCGCTGGCCTCGTCGGTGTCCACGTCCAGGGTCTGGTAGGTGGCGACGTGGACGCGGGCGTTCCGGGCGTGGTTGGAGCCGTCCGGTTCGGCGAAGACCTCGGCGGCATCGGAGCCGAAGGCGGCGCGGAGCGCGCCCAGCCCCTGGCTGCGCAGCTCGTCCCGGTCGCAGACGAAAAGCGCCCGGCGAAGCTGCCCGGCGTCGGCGATGCGCCGCAGCAGGTTGACGGCGATGAAGGTCTTACCCGCGCCGGTGGCCAGTGAAAGCAGGGCGCGCTTGGGCTCGCCCCGCTTCTCGCAGGGGGCGACCTTCTCCAGGACCGCGCGGATGGCGGCGTCCTGATAGTAGCGGCGCGTGGCCTCCCCGCCGTGGTAACGCGCCAGGAGCGGCTTGGCGACCGCGTCGGCCAGCCCGAAGCCCACGTGCTCCTCGTAGCGCGCGCGGAGGTCGGCCGGCGTCGGGAACTCGGAGAGCGCCCGAGGGTCGGTGGTCTTGCCCGTGAGGCGGTCGAACTCGACGAAGAGGTGCCCGTTCGAGGAGAAGACGAACGGGACATTGAGGCGCTTGCAGGCGGCGTAGGCCTTGCCCTGCTCCAGGCCGTGGCCCGGGGGGAGGTCCTCGGCCTTGGCCTCGATGAGGCCGACGGCCACGGGCTGGGTGTCGATGTTGACCCGGACGCGGAGGGTGTAGTCCACGCGGCCCTTGGCCCGCTTGCGGGGCTTGCCGTCCACGACCTCGATGGCCCCGGCGGTCTCCTCGCGGCGGATGAGGTCCTCCGTCCAGCCGCGCGCGTGCAGCGCGGGGTCGATCAGCTTGGCGCGGGTGTCCGATTCGCCGAGGCCCATCTTCTCTCTCCGGCGCTGACCTGGAGGTTGGGGGCATTGTAGGGCTGGAGAGGAGGAGGTCAAATGCGGGTCAGGGTGACGCTGCACTTGACGCCACTCCAACGATGTGGACCATCCCAGCCGTTGGAGATGATACGATGACGAATTTCGCCAATTCGCCCTGGCCCTCCTTCTACTCCGCCGCCGATGGCTTCCGCCATCTTGCGCCCTGGTCTGCGATGGGCGAGGAGGACGTGTTCGGCGTCCAGAACCCGGCCACGGGCGAGCCCTTGTGCGGTTCGGCTGAGGAGTTCTGATGGGCGCAAAGGCATGTTTCCGCCGAGGGCTCACCGACGAATTCTTCGCGGCGCTGAACGCCGGGCGGTTTTCCAGCTTGCTGCGCGCCGTCATAGACGGCGGGCTGGACCTGCAAATCCGCGAGGACTATCTCGACATCTACCATCGTGGGCTTGCGGTCCTGAAGCTGGCACGGCATCGCAGGCCTCCGGAGTACCGGGCGACCATCCATCACAAGTTCCTCAAAGGCGTTTCTCTGCCAGCGCGGTGTTCAACGGGCTCTAGTAAGTACACAACGTTCTCCGCAACCGACGCCTTCGTGGCCGACTACATGGCGCACCTGCCACAGGTTCTGGAGAACGCAAGGGAGTACTCTTCTCCTGAAGCCGAGGTAGAGGAGCGGATGATTCAGGACAGCTACACGGCGCCCTCGCCGGTCGTCTTCATTGACCGACAGGTCCAGGTTCACGGAGTAAGGAAGAAGGCGGACCTGCTCGGCGTGAACCGGCTGACGGGGGCCGCTGTCCTTACCGAACTCAAGCGCGACTTGGACGCCAGGATTCAGCACCTGATGTCTCAGATTGCCGACTACCATGCGGTCCTGGTCGGCAGGGACGGACGGCTCAGGCGGGAGGTCGCCGACTCCTATCGCCTCGTGACCCGCCAGAAGAAGCTCCTCGGCCTGTTGCCGGACGCCGCGTTGCTGTCTGACGAAGCCCCCGTGGTCGAGTGCTTGCTCGTGCTCCACCGCTACAACCTCAAGAGCAAGCTCCTGGGGCGGCTGAAGGACTCCGCCCAGCAGAGCCCGCTCAAGACCAAGTTGGTCCTACTTCCCAAGGACCAGTACGTGCTCCCGCCGCCGGAGCAGTGGGAGCGCCTGTGACCCCCCATGCAACGGTCCTCGCTCACGGCGACTTGGACGGCATGGTCTCCGCCATCCTGCTGTTGGGGCGCTTGCAGCCCGATACGCGAGTCATCATCACCAACGGCGCTCGACTGCACCGCGAGTTGGCCGGGCTTGCCGACAGCCAGGAGCCGGTCAGCGACATCTATGTGGTAGACGTGCCGCTTGCCCTACAGGAGGCCGCGTCCGTCGCGGCGGCGATGAGGCGGGTGGGCGAGCGGGGGGCGAAGGTCCACGTCTACGACCATCATCTGGGATGGGAACAGGCGGAGAGCAGCACGGGCCTTCGGGAGGCTTGTGCCATGTTCATCGTGGATACCCGGAAGACCACGGCGGCAGTCCTGGTTCACCGGCACTTCCTGGGGGGCGCACCGGAAGGGACATCCTGGCTCCGCCTCCTGAGCGAGAAAGGCGACTCGGCAGATCCCGGCATCCGGCAACGGTTCGGCATCCTCGCCGCACTGATGGACCGCCGACACTGGAAGCTCACGGAGCCGACACTGAAGGCGCTGGCTTGCGGAGCACCGCATGCCAAGGAACAAGAGCGGCTGGCCGACTGGTATTACAACGAGCACCTGCCACGGGAACGAAAGCTGGCCGAGGAAGCCGAGATTCTGACGACGAGACAGGACCGCAGGCTGGCATGGTTCGACCTGCGGCAGGAGCAGGGCCACTATCACCTCGCCAAGCTCGCCGCCGAGATTCACAGGGTGCAACTGACGGCCACGGTGGACCGCAAGGGCGTCCTGCTTGGCGGGGAGTCCATAGACAAGGGCGTGGACCTCCAGCCGCTTCACGGGCGGCATGAGCATCAGGGCGTTGCGTTCTCCGTCGCCGGACACAAGAGCCCGGTCCGGTTCGCGCCGCTGGACGGCAAGGTGTCCGACGAGTTAGTTGCGGCGGTCAGGGCGTTCATCCTGGAGCGAGTGTGACGGCGCTGGAGAGCTTCCGGTGGGAGTTGTTCGAGAGGTTCATGTGAAGCAGGAGGAGCGGGAGATGGACGAATACAACCCGGAGCAAGCCCCCGACGCCACCGCGTGGCTGGAGTTGGACGAGGGCGAGCGGATGATTCTGGTCGCGGACTACCACAAGCGCGAGAAGGTGAAACTCCCGAACTGGAGACTGCACGCGGCGATCCACACCGCGGTGGAGAACCAACTGGCCGAGGGGCTCCCGGTCGTCAGGGATGCCCTCCAAAGGCTGATGGGCGAGGGGCTCGGTCGGCACGACGCCGTCCGCGCCATCGGCTCGGTGCTGGCCGGGCACATGCACCGCGCATTGCAGCCGGACGCCCACACCCAGCAGACGAACGAGCGGTACTACCAGGAACTGCGGGAGCTTACCGCCGAGGGCTGGCGGAAGCAGGCGGAGTAGCCGTCGAGGAGCGTCGGACCATGCCGGAACCGAAAACGCAGCCCTTCAAGAAAGGCAACTCGGTCAAGGTCAAGGCCGGGGTGATGTGCCCGGACCACAAGGAACTGTGCATCGGCGGCTGGCAGGGCCGGATAGATGAGGTGCACGAGGAGACCGTGGATATCCACTGGGACAGCCCTACGCTCAAGGCCATGCCCGCCGAGTTCGTCACCCACAGCGAGGAGCACGGGCTCTCCTTCGCCGTCATGGGCCTCAACCATGCCGAGGTCGAGCCGGCCGAACCGCGCGACTCGGCGAAGGAAGCCGAGGACCTGGCGGTGGAGATGGAGAACCGGTGTTACTGGCTCGGCGAGGGCAAGGAGGGCCGCAGGATTCATGCCGTCGTGGGACTCATGGACCCGGACGACGAGATAGCCATGTTCGAGGCCTGGAGGGCCCACTTGAAGAAGGCCCTCTCGTTTCCCTTCGACGCCGAGGTTTCCGAGTTCCAGGAAGGCGGTGCCGTGCGCCAGGGGGACAAGGTATCTGTACGCGAGCTTCTGCCCGAGGTTGACGAGGTGTGGGGCGTGTTCGTGAAAGTGCGGCGCGGCGGGCGGGACTTCGAATTCCCCCTGTGCGAACTGAAGGCCATCGGCAAGAAGACCCCGAACTATGACCCGGTCAGCGACTACGCCGTCTGGTATGCCAACAAGTAGGGCGGCAGCGATGAAGAAAGCGTTCGCCGGGCGGTTCCGCATAGTCGAGATGGAGATGTGGGGCAAGGACTACCTCGACATGGACGTGCCCGCCTACATGAAGATAGAGGGGAACGGCAGCGGCGCGTTTCAGTTCGGCCTGGTTTCCGGTCAGATGGACTGCCGGGAGGTGGAGCGGGACGGGAAGCCTGCCATCGAGTTCTCGTGGGAAGGCTGCGATGAAATGGACCCCGCGAGCGGACGAGGATGGGCGGTCCTGGAGGGTAAGACACTGACCGGTCGCCTGTTCTTCCACATGGGCGACGACTCCGGTTTCGTAGCGCGGAGGACCAGGTAGGCGCGATGCCAAGACTGGTTCACTGCTCCATTCTCGACATCGACCTGGACTACTTCAACCTCGCGGACGACCCTGTCCAAAGGCTGCGGGAGCTTCTGGCATGGGCCGGGCGTCCGGTGGACTTCAGCGTGGACAAGCATCACCACGCCCTGAGACGTTGGCGGGCGTCGGTCAAGCGCGGCAGGCTGGCTGCGCCGACGCATGTCCTTCATGTTGACGAGCACCACGATATGATGGACACGAGGGCGTCGCCGAACATCGCCAACTTCATCTACCACGCCATGCGGCAGTGGCCCGGATGCCGGGTCCATTGGCTGGTAGACGAGCCGATAGATTCGCCGGAGGCGTG
>JAFGIH010000034.1 GCA_016929985.1 Thermoleophilia bacterium
GTGGAGATCAACACCGCCGGGCTGCACAAACCGGTCGGGGAAGCCTATCCCACCCTCGACATCCTCCGCCGCCTGTGCGAGGCCGGCGTGATGATCACCTTCGGCTCCGACGCGCACCGCCCCGAAGAGGTGGGACGTGACTTCGCCCACGCAGCCGAACTGGCCCAGAGCGCGGGATACGAGGTCTTCGCCTCGCTCGAGGCCGACCCCGACGGGGGACGAGCCCGCGTGCGCCTGAACCCCCTTACGGAGCCGGCGCAGAGCGCACCGCCGCCGCGCCGCCGCAGGCCGGCGCGCGAGCATCCCGAGGCGCCGTCAACGTGAGAACGGTCGTCGTCTACAACCCGTCTTCGGGGAGTGGGCGCAGTGAGGCCATCGCGGCTGCGGTGGAGCGCAGTCTGGACAGGCGAGGCTTCGAGGTCGAGCTGCACCCCACCCAGGGCCCCGGGGATGCCACAGCCATCGCCCGCCGCTTCTCGGCCTCCGCCGACATCATCGTCGCCGTCGGAGGTGACGGCACGATCAACGAGGTCGTGAACGGCATTGACGCTGGCGTAGGTGAAGCTGGTGGCGCCAGCATTGACGCTGGCGTAGGTGAAGCCGGTGGCGCCAGCATTGACGCTGGCGCAAGCCACCGGGCCACGCTGGGCATCGTACCGGCCGGCACCGTGAACGTGCTCGCGCTCGAACTGGGACTCCCCTTCCAGGTGGAGCGCGCCTGCGACGTCATAGCGAGGGGCAAGACCCGCCCCCTCGACTTGGGGATGGCGAACGGGCGCAGGTTCACCCTCATGATGGGCGCGGGCGTCGACGCCCTAACCGTCCGCAACATCGATCTCCGCGCCAAGCGGCGCTTCAAGGAGTTGGCTTTTCTCGGCACCGGGCTCAAGTCCGGCCTCAGTACGCCGCCCCCGCCCTTCCTCGTACGCGCCGCCGGGCACGAGTACGAGGCTACCTTCTTCGTGGCCGGGAACAGCCGCTACTACGCCGCACACATCGCGATCACTCCCACGGCCGACTCGACCGACGGCCTCCTCGATTTGCTAATCTTCACCGGAACCACGCGGGCCAGCCTGGCCGTCTTCTGGCTGGAGGTCCCGGGGGGACTCCACGTTCACAACGCGCACGTGACCTGTGTGCGGACGGAGCGTGCCGAACTGCTCCCCATCGGAGACGATGCGACCGTCTGGTTCCAGACCGACGGCGAATTGGCCGGCCGTTTGCCGGCGACGGTGGAGATCGACGCGCACGCTCTTGAGGTGCTCGTGCCGTGACAGGTAGAACGGACAGAAAGAGGCACGCATGATCGCACGAATCGGACGGAACAGCCTGGTGATCCTCACCGTGATCGCTTTGATAGCCCTGGTCGGCATCGTAGCCGGATGCGAAGGCGACGACGCGACAACCACTACCGTCGCCGGCTCCACCGCGACCACCGCAGCAGACGCGACCACAACCACAGCCGGCGAATCCACTGAATCAACCACCGAGTCGACCGCGCCACTGGGCAAGAGTCTGGACGACTACAAGGCGGAGATACCCGCCCTCCAGCAGGCCGTTGAGGCCGACCCCTCCGACCTCTACGCCCTTGAGAAGCTGGCCGTCGCCCACTATCAGGTGGGTGAGTACGAGCAGGCCGAGGCCGCCTATCTGAAGATCCTTGCCATCCAGGAAGACGCCTTCACCCGCAACAACCTCGGGAACGTCTACCGCGATTGGGGCAAGACCGATGAGGCGAAGGCCGCCTACAAAAAGGCAATAGAAGAAGATCCGACCCTCAAGTATCCGTACGTCAACCTGTCAGGAGTCCTCCAGAAAGAGGGCGACGTCGAGGGCGCCCTCGAGCTGCTCCAAGAAGGCACGAAGCATATGACCGAAGACGGCCAGAGCATGCTCGACGCCGCGGAAGAGAAGCTCACCAGCACGACGACCACATAGCCCGGACCCTCGGCACACGCGCAACGTAAAGCCGGCGGCCCTCTGTCGGCGTAGCTAGGGTGCGTCTACATCGGCACGTGGCAGGTGCCCGCCGAAGTAACGCTACGGACGCAAGATGGCAAGGACATCGACGCCGCCCTCGGGCTTCCAACGGCCCACACTCCCGCCTTCGCTCCCGACGGAAGCAAGGTCTGCCTGATCGGCTCCCATGACCTGTGGACGGTGGACGTTGAGAGCGAGGCCCTCGCGCGCTACGACCTCTTGGTGGCCGAGGCGCCCGTCCCCTGGCAGAGCCCGACGAGCTAGCCAGCGCCGCGTACGGCGCTCCGACGCCCACCCGCGACTCGCACACTCTCGCAGTGGAACCTCTCGCACCTCTCGATTGTGCGCACATTGTGCGCACAATCATAAGCGTCTACGGGAGGACCTATAGCATCTACGAAAACCGATGGCTCTGGGTGCCTGCGTTACGCTCTGGGTGCCTGCGCTACGCCTTGGCGACCTCGACAATCACGGGCAGCCCATTGACCTTGAGGCTCTCGCGGTAGGCGCCCGCCCGGGCCCCAGCTGCCTCTATGGTGCCGTCCGCGGCGTCGCTCGCCGAAGCGGCAGTAGTCTCATCGCCCGCGCTGCTCACTTCGAGACTCAGGGCTAGGGTCTCCTTCTTCACCCAGTCGCCGTGAACGGCCAGCATCTCGGCGATCTCAGCCGGCCCGCTCACCCAGAGGTGGATGCGGTCGTCGATCTCGA
>JAFGIH010000319.1 GCA_016929985.1 Thermoleophilia bacterium
GCGATAGGCGATGCCGGTGCTCTCGTTGGTGACGGCCTCGGAGAGCACCCCGATGGCGGGGCGGCTCACCTGGCTGGCGACGGCCACGGACAGGGCGCCGCTGGTGGCATCGTATCCGGTGACGGCCACCAGGGTCCCCTTGGCGAGGGTGCCACCGGTCCCGTTGTAGACCTTGACGTGTTCGCTCCGCTGGGCGATCCCGACCAGCTCGTTGAAGGCCGCCTGGAATTCAGGCGTTCCCAGTTCTCCGGCCAGGGCTGTGAGTTTCGTGTTCATGGGGTATCCCCCTTTCTGCTGGCGCTCCTCGAGCGCGAGCGTTGGTTACTCTGAGGATCCGCGCCTTGCGAGGCCGCCCTTGATGGCTCCGGGCGGGAGCGAGGCGCTGGTGACGGGCCCGCCAGGCCCCGATGATGGTTTGGGCTGCAGATCCTTGGCCGCGGGGCACCGGAAGAGTCCGGTTCCCAGGATGGCCAGGCGCTCGTTCAGGTCGCGGACCCGGACCGGCTTGCCCTTGAGGCAGCGCGTGGGTTTGCCATCGATCCGCACCGGGCCGTAGGAGGCCGGGCCGACAAGGACGACGTATTCAACAGCCGAGGCGGGCGGCTCCGGCTCGGGTTCCTCGGTCGGCTCGGGCGCGGTCGGCTTCAGTCCCGCAGGCAACAGGTCAGGGGCGGCCTCCGGCGCCTGCTCTTCAGTTGGTTCCGGTTCCTCAGTCGGCTTAGGGTCCGACAACAGGCCAGCCAGCTCCGCCATCTCCGCGGATGGCGCGGTCTCGTTTTCCACGTCGCCCTGTGCGCCCTGGTCCTGCAGTTCCTCGTCAGCTGGCAGGACCGGCTCTGGGGTCCGTTCCGCCGTCTTGGTTTTGGATGGTTTGCTTGCCATGGCGATCTGCCTTTCTGATGCGCGGCCCGCCGCCCCTGGGTTGTGGCCGGAGAGCGGCGGGCCGGATGTGCGTGTGTTTCGCCGGGGTGCCGGGTCTACTCGATCGTCATGTTGCTGACGATAACGGCGGCGTCGAGCTCTTCGATCACCGGGTCATCATCGAGGAAGACCGAGCCGTACCGCATGTCGTTCATGACGGCGGACTTGCCTTCAGACGTCTTGCGGATCCGGACGTCCCAGGTGTTGACCGCGATGAAGTTCATGGGGTCGGAGAAGACCACCGTGCCGTCCGCCATGGAGGGCACGTGCACGATTGGGTACCCGAGCGGGGTCTGCGCGGCGGAGCCGAGCAGGGCGAGGTCGCCCGCACCGGTAGCACGGCTGGAGACGTACTCGATCCAGGCGTACTCGGTGATCTTGCTCATCATCCAGCACATGCGCGGGTTGCTGAGGTACTTGGTCGGCATGGCCCGCACGGCGGCGAACATCTTGTCCTTGCCGATCATGGTGCTCTCGAAGCCCTCGCCGGAGGCGTCCACCACGTGGGCGCCGGCTACGAGTTGCTTGAGCCAGCCATCGTTGAGGGTGAGGAAGTCGGCATCTCCCGACGCATCGGCGGTGTCGGCGTTCCAGTGCAGATCCTCCATGTCGATGCCAAGCTGCGTGGTCAGCATCCCCATGAACTTGGTCTCGAGGCCCTCGCCTTCGATGTTGTCATGGATGGCTTCCTCGCTCATCTCCCAGGGGAGCTTGATGCGCACGCAGGTGTAGGGCACCTGCCCGGTGGTCGGAGCCACGCGGTAGCCGTCATCGCCATCGGGGCCTTCGGTCTTGGCACGCAGGAGCCGGGTGCCAATCCCGAGCTTGTCGAGCTCGCCGGTCTTGGCCCTCTTGGTCTCCTTGCGGTGGAGCTTCGAGAACTCCAGTTGGTCGAACGCTTGGACGTAGAACTGCTTGGCCTGCTCGGCGTTGAGGATGCCGTAGGTCAGGTCGCTTGAAACGAACTTGCGGATGCTGCTGATTGCCTGAACGGGGTCCATAGGACGCACCTGCCTTTCTCGCGGTGATGCGGGCATGAAAAAGGGCCCCGGAGGGCCCATGTGGGACGTGCTGTTGCGGGGGGCTGCAAGTCGCAGCCGTGAATGAGCTACTAGAGCAGGACTCCAGAGCCCTCCCAGTAGCCGCCGGCGCTCTTGGCGACCTGGTGCGCGCCCTCGTCATCCTGACCGGACTGGCGGACGCCTTCGATGCTCTCGAGCTTCTCGATCCGGTCCGCGAGCGGCTTGAGGGCCTCGGTCACGCCGGCGGTGACCATCTTGGCGATGTCCTCTGCGGTCGGGGTCTCGGCAGGCGGGGTCTCGCTCTTCTCCACCGGCTCGTTGTCGGTGGGCGCGGCATCGTCATCCGGGGCGGACAGAGCCGCCTCCAGCTTGTCGATCCGCTCGGTGACTGGAGCCAGCGCCTGGGTGGCTCCGTCTGCGATCGCTTTCTTGATCTCTTCGGCCGTCATGTCGTCTACCTCCGTGGTCTGGCCGGAGTTGCCGGCCGTTTTGCTGAGGGCCTCTCGTGCCCGCTTGAGAATCAGGAACCTCTTTCCGTTGGCCGCTTTGTCGACAACGCTGACCTCGTCGACCTGCAGCCGGGTTAGCCTCTTCGCCATCTCCGGCCTCCTTCGGGGCTGTTTCGGGGAATGAAAAGGGGCCCCGACGGGGGCCCCTGGTGGGCGGAATCTCGTTGTGAGTGCGTCTTAGAGGTCTTTGATCACTTCATCAAAGACGTCGCGAGCGTAGCTGGTCAGGAGGGGCGGGCTCAGCTCTTCGGCGCTCTTCTTGACCGACTTGATCTCGTTGACCCACGCGTCCTCAAGGATCAGGTCTCCGTCTTCCCGATCCTCTATGGCGACCACGTATAGGTCGCGCTTCCCACCACCAATGCCCGGATTGATCTCAATGATCTCGCCAACGCCTCGATCCTCGTCGAGACGGACCCGATCCCCCACGCTATATGTGCCTGTGCTGTCCGTGAGCGCAGGCTCCGGTTTGCGGAAGGGTCCAAAGATGCCAGCGGGGTCGTTGGGTGTGGGCTTGTGCTTGGGTTTGTGGGTCCTTCCTCTCGCCCGGTTCCCGCGTGGTGGATCATCGTCCGCGCCGCCGGTCCGCTTCCACCCCGCGTTGGGTCCCGGGGCCCACTTGCCTTTGGCGATGTCATCGGCATCTTCCCGGACCATGGCGGTCCCGCACTCAGGGCAGGCGATCTCCGTGCATGGCTCCCCGGTGGGGTGTGATTCCCTGTGGCCGCAGCCGGGGCAGATGCAGTCCCCGCCTGGGCCGGCGGCCAGGGGGCCGTCCATGCGGCCGCGGCCCGCCTTGCCGACGGGTTCCATCTCCAGCCGCACGCCGGTTCCGCCCACAGAGTATCCGGTGTACTCACCCGCCACGATCCGCTTCCAGATGTTCTCCGGCCAGCGCACTCCCATGACCCAGGAGCCCTTCCGGATGGTCTCGGGGCCGTCGGGGGTCTCGACGGGGATGTCGGCGGGCGCGATGTAGCTCTCCACCACTTTGGCTCCGTCCACCGTCTCGGAGTGCATGCGGCCGGCTGTCTGGGAGCGCTCCATCCAGTTGTAGGCGGCTTTCTCGATATCCTCGGCGCTCATGACGTCACCCTGGAGGTCTTCGGTGTCGGGCTCCAGGACCACGCCATAGCTCACGCGCTGGGGCGTGTCGGCCTTGGCGATCGGGACGAGCATGCGCACGTGCTTCGTTACAGGCTCTCGGCCATCATCCATGCTCATGACTTCCTCCATCTCTCTCCGGGCGCTGGGCACCGGGTAACACATCATCGCTCAAGGGCTGGGGCAAAGCCAGCGCCTCAGTCTTGGGTCCAGTCGCGATTCTCGGGGACGATGCTGTCGACAACGACCAGGCGCTTGCGGCGTCGCGCCTCGTGGATCTCATCGGGGTGCGCGATACGCCCATCAGGCAGTTTCACGTACCACCGGACAAGCTGGCCACTCAGGTCCGAGAGGTGGAAGGCTTCTGGCATGTAGCCTCTGCCGATCACGCCGGCGTCGCGGTAGGCGTCACCCACGTGGCCCATCAGTCGCTCCACATCGGCTCTCTCGAGCACCGGCACTCCATACTCGCGTCCCATCTCGACCGCCTTTAGCTGCCGCGCCAGGTCGTAGTAGGCGCGCCTGTCGGCATTCTCCGCCCTGATGTCGTCAAGCCGCACCGTGGCCTGCTGTAGGGCCTCTTCATCCCCTGGGCCCCAGCCACCGGGTTCCGCCCAGCGCTTCTGATCCTTCAGGTTCGTGACTTTGCGATCGAACACGCGGTGACGTTCGTCAAGCTCCTGGGGGGACAGATTCCGGTATCGGTTCGTGCTGATGCTCCGTTTGGCCTCCCACTCCTCGAGGCGGTGCTTCGCGTCGGCCTCCAGTTCGTCCAGGCGCTTGTCTTGCGCAGGCGGTTCCAGCTCAGGCGCCGGTTCCGGGGTCGGCTGGGCCTCGAGCGTGAGTTGGTTGTCATCGATGCGGCGCCATCCCGCGTTGGGCCCTGGTGCCCAGCCTTTGTTCTTGAGCAGAGCCTCGGTCACGGCCTGAGCGAACTTCCGAATCGCGCCGGCGGTCCAGCTCTCGTTCTCTTGGCCCGGGTCCCGGTCGATCCGGAACGGGATCCGCGCCATCAGGACCCATACCGGGGCTTCCTTCACGATCGTGCCGTCCGGCTGCAGGACGCGGCCAGGAGTTTCCTTGTCGGCCGACGCAAGGTCCGTGCCGGCCGGGACGGCCAGCCGCATATCGTCGATCGTCGCCACGACCTTCCAGGGTTTGTCGGCCATCACTCAGCCCCCCTGCGGTCCTCTACCGTGAGTCCCATCCCGATGAGCCGCTTCTTCAGGGCGTTGACCAGCCGGGTGTGGGTTTCGCCTCGTGGATACCCGGGGTCGTGAATGACCACCTTCGCCACATCTCCCAGGGTCACGCCACCGTGGACCTGGACTTCCACGTAGGTATCGAAGTCGCTTATGCCCGGTGCGGACGGGTCATCCTTCACCAGTGTTTCCAGGTAGTAGGGGTTGACGGACGCGCTCGTGGGTTCGAGGTATGGTGTGCCGATGGCACTACCACCATCGAATTCACCCAGACTGTCGGCC